>URLP01000058.1 GCA_900548635.1 uncultured Megasphaera sp. | reverse complement strand
ATTTATACCGTCCGCGGCGGTTGCCGACGACCATGGTCGGGCTCAGGGTGCGGTAGACCATGTACGTGAAGAACATGAAGCCGAAGAGGAAGACCAGTGCGTAGTCATCCGTGAGCGGCGCGTCTTTCGTGAAATACCAGGCGCAGGCCAGGGTCAGGATCAGACTGGCGTACATGGAAATCGTGACGCACCACGTCCGCTGGCCGCGGTCCCGCATTTTGTAGAAATCATGGAATTTGATGTACATGGCAATGGTCCAGGCCACGGCAGCGATGCCGATGACAACAGGGACGGCCATGGGCAGGGGCAGGTAGAGGGAGACTAAGAAGAGGATTAAAAGGGCAAAAGTACTGAGGAAAATCCCTTCCTGCCGTTTTAAATCCCGGCTGGAATCCTCCGAAACCGCCGGGCATCTGCGACGAGACATAAGTCATCATCCTTTCTATGAGATTATCTTTTATTATAGCATAAGTTGACTTCACTTTCAGAATATGGTAGCGTGAGTGGTGAGTGACTAGTGGAAGGCTCCCCTAATAGGGGAGGCTTACGGTCTGCGGACGGCAGTCCACAAGAAAGGATGTGTAACGATGAATGCAGTGAAAACATATGATGTCATCATTATCGGTGCCGGCCCGGCCGGCATTTTTACGGCCCTGGAGCTGGCCGACAAGGGATTTAAAATCCTCATGGTCGAAAAAGGGCAGGATATACGGCAGCGCATTGCCACGAGCCGCGATAAGAAGGCCCTGCCCAAGGACCGCATGCGCAGCGTCGTCTGCGGCTGGGGCGGTGCCGGTGCCTTCAGCGACGGCAAGCTGACGCTGACGACGGAATACGGCGGCAACCTCGACGATTATATGTCCAAGGCAGACCTGATGGATAAGATCCGCTATGTCGATTCCGTTTACTGCCGCTTCGGCGGCGCCGGCCGCAAGGTCTACGGCGATGAAAATAAGGAACGCATCCGTGACATCAAGCGCAAAGCCGCAGCCGCCGACCTGCGCTTCATCCCGGCGCGTATCCGCCACCTCGGCACGGACGTCAACGCCCAGATTTTGACGAATATGCGCGATTTCCTGGAAGGGAAAGTCGACATCATGGCCGATACGGCTGTCGACCACATCGTCGAAGAAAAGGGCCGGATTGAAGGCGTCCTCATCAAGGACCAGTTCTACCGCTGCAAGTACCTGGTCAGCGCACCCGGCAGGGAAGGCTCGGAATGGTTCGTCCATGAAGTGGAAAAGATGGGCCTCAAGCTGACGTCCAACGCCGTCGACATCGGCGTGCGCGTGGAAATGCCGGCAGAAGTCCTGGAAACGATTACGGATGTCGTCTATGAATCGAAGCTCATTTACTTCAGCAAATCCTTCGACGACCGGATCCGCACGTTCTGCATGAACCCGAATGGCTTCGTCGTCGAAGAGAACAACGACGGCCTGCTTACAGTCAACGGCCACAGCTATGCCCATAAGAAGAGCGAAAATACGAATTTCGCCATCCTCGTCTCGAAGAAGTTCACGGAACCCTTCCATGAACCGATCAAGTACGGCAAATATATTGCCAACCTGGCCAACATCCTCGGCGGCGGTGTCATCGTCCAGCGCCTGGGCGACTTCCTCGACGGCCGCCGTTCCACGCCGGAACGCATCCAGCGCGGCCTCGTCCGGCCGACCATGCCCGATGCGACGCCGGGCGATCTGTCCCTGGTCCTGCCGTACCGCCACATGCTGGACATCAAGGAAATGCTGGAAGCCCTTGACGCCGTTGCACCGGGAGCGAACTCGCGCCATACTTTGTTATACGGCGTAGAAGCAAAGTTCTATTCCAACCGCCTGGAATTGAGCCACGTCCTGGAAACGAAGATCCCCAACTTCTTTGCCATCGGCGACGGTGCCGGCATCACGCGCGGTCTGGTCCAGGCTTCGGCAGCCGGCGTAACCGTCGGCCAGGAAATCTTGCGGCGCGAAGACAAATAACCTACGCTATTCTTTGAACCGGTATCCGGCTCCCCAGACTGTCTCGATGTAGATAGGCTTGGCCGGATCCGGTTCTATTTTTTCGCGGATGCGGTTGATGTGGACCATGACCGTCGCCGTATCGCCTTCCGCTTCGAGGCCCCAGACCCGTTCGAAGAGGCGGTCGCGGCTGAAGACCAGGCCGGGATGCTTGGCCAGGAAGACGAGAAGCTCGAATTCGCGGTTCGTCAGGGACACTTCCTTTCCTTTGACATAGACGCGGCGCTTGTCGACGTAGATTTCTAAGTCACCGCTGCGGATGACTTCGCCGTCGGCAGCTTCTTTTTTTGCTTTTCCCGTCAGCCGTTCATAGCGCGTGATGTGGGAATTGACGCGGGCTACGAGTTCTGTCGGGCTGAAGGGTTTGATGATGTAGTCGTCGGCACCGAGTCCCAGCCCCCTGATTTTATCGACGTCTTCCCGCTTGGCCGAAACCATGAGGATGGGTACTTCCTTTTCTTCGCGGATGCGGCGGCAGATGTGGAAGCCGTCCGTTCCGGGCAGCATGATGTCCAGGAGGATGAGGTCGAAATCTTCCTGCAGGGCCCGTTCGAGGCCTTTTGTCCCGTCCGTTTCAATGACGCTTTCAATGGCGCTGGCTTCCAGAAAATCCCGTTCCAGTTCGGCGATTTCTATATTGTCTTCAATGATTAAGATTCGTTTCATGATTTTTTCCCTCGATCCTTGGTAAGGTAATGATGATGCTCAGGCCGCCGCCAGGTGTCTCGGCGGCGCGGATGCTGCCGTGCAGGGCGGCGATGATCTGCCTGACGATGGCCAGGCCCAGGCCGCTGCCTTTTTTGACGTCCGTCCGGGCGGCATCGGTCCGGTAGAAGCTGTCGAAGAGGCGGGGCAGGTCGGCCGTCGGCACGCCGGGCCCGTCGTCAGCAAAGGTCAGGACGACGGACTCCGGCGTCTCGCGCAGGACGATATCCATGGCGACCGTTCCTTTTTCTTTATATTTCAGACTGTTTTCCAAAAGGTTGTCGACGATGCGCTGGAACTGCATCCTGTCGATGGCGGCCCGGGCCGGACCGGACGGCGCCGCATAATGCAGGATAAGGCCGCGCTCAGCCAGGCGCTGTTTGTTTTCGGCGACGAAGTCCGTGAAGTAGTCGCGCAGGGAGACTGTTTCCATGGCAAAGGAGACCTGGCCTAAGTCGAGCTTGGAAAAGAGGAAGAGGCGGTCGACGAGTTTTTCCAGGGTGCAGGCATTCTGGTAGATGAGTTCGACATAATGATGACGCTTTTCCGCTGTCTTGGCAATGCCCACGAGGATGCCGCTGGCGTAGCCCTTGAGCAGGGTCAGCGGCGTCGACAGGTCGTGGGAGATGCCGGCAATCAGTTCCTTGCGGTTCTGTTCATATTTTTCCTGTGCTTCCCGGGAGGCCTTCAGCTGGCGGCGCATGCGGTCGAAAGCGGCGCAGGTCCGGCCCAGTTCGTCCCGTGACGGTACCTGCAGGGCGTAGTCGAGATTGCCCTTTTCGATTTCCGACGCTGCCTGCCGCAGGGCGGCGAGCGGTGTCAGTATCTGACGCGAGAGAAGGCGCGAGAGGATGAGGCCGCAGGCGATGATGATGACGCTGGCCGTGATGACGATGAAGGTCAGGATTGTCTGAAGGACGCTCTTGGCGATGCCCTCGCGGATGCCCGTCTTGGCAATAAAGGGAATATGTCCGGCGGCGATGACCGTCGTACCGCTGCGCGGTGACGTATAGCGGAAGAAGAAGCCGTCGCCGTCCCAGGTCATGACCGTGGGCTGGCCGTTGGCCTTGCGCAGGACCGCGTCGGCCAGGGCCGGGAAGTCGATGCCCGGTGTGATATAGGCGACCTGATCGTTGCGGATGATGGCCGTAGCGATGCCCAGGTCCTCGAGGACGCGGCAGTCTTCGCGCATGTCCTTGACCTTCAGCGGTCCCGGCCGTTCTGCCTTGACCCGCAGGGAACTGACCGTATACTGGATAGAAAGGGCCGGCCCCTTTTCCGGCCAGAGCCCGGCCAGGTCGTTGTGGGGCGACGAAAAGCGCAGGCCCGAGATGAGCAGGAAGCCGAGGACGGACAAGATGAAAATCGGCACGAAGACCATGGTGAAATTCGCCATGAGCAGTCGCCGCCGCAGGGAAATATCGCTGAGATGGAGCATAAGCAGGTTATCCTTTCGTGATTTCGTGGTGTGGTTTTATTATACCCTTTTTTTGCCGTTCGTCGTAGGCCGTTCTTCATTGAGCAATGCGTTAGCGAGCCAGAATCGCAACGCTAAACGAACCACGTCAAACGAACCACGAAAAGAGCTGCCGCATGAGCGACAGCCCTTTTCAAACAAGCTAATCTTCAATTTCTGTATGGATGACGGAGCCTGTGGCGGCATCGATGAGGACGTCGTAGCGGACGCTGCCAGAGGTCATGCGGACGTTGTACATGGGATGGAAGAGGTCGCGCGGGCCCTGGCCCTGCTGCGGCTGAGCCTGTGCGTCCTGGCCGTCAGCTGGCTTTTGTCCGTCCTGCGGCGCCTGTCCGTTGAGCGGCGGCAGCATCGGCTTGCCTTGGCCGTTATCCTGCGGTGCGCCGGCTTTCGCTGTTGCCCCGGCAGCTGCATCCGGACGCGGTCCCTGCGGGTCCTGTCCTTTGCCTTGCGGTCCGCGGCGTTTGTGACGGTCGCCGCCCTGGCGATCATCGCCGTCTTTGCGGCCGTAGCGGTCGCCTTTATCGCGGTCTTTCGGGCCGTCTTTCGGACCTTTCTTCAGACTGCTGCGGTCAAAGAGGGCCACTTCCTGGAAATTGATGTCGCTTTCGTCCTTGCCGATGGCCTGGGCAGCCGCGGCGCAGGCCTGATCTTCTGAGATGAGATTGACATTGCGCTGCTGGGCCTGGGCTTTGGTCATTTCCGTCATGGCTTCGACTTTTTCCGCATGGCGGGCCAGGTGCTGCTGGTGCAGGTAATAATGGCCGCCGGCCGTGGCGATGACGGCGATGACGCAGAAAGCTGCGGCGATTTTGGCATTGCGGGCCGTACAGATTTTATTCTTCAGCGAAACGAGTGTATTTTGCCATTTTTCCATAAGTCATTCCTCCTGTCTTCAATCACTAATTCCTGACTACGACGAAAGTATAACCGATAAACCTAAAATCCAGCTAAACAGGGCCGTAAGAATTGCATAAATGTTGTATAATGAGTTTGTAGTTTGCAGGCTGTAGGGGCGCTCATGTGGGGCGCCCGCCGAGTCCGCCATGTTTTATATAATAGAGAGTGAGGTATCATACGATGAACGACGAACTGAAACTGACACAGATGGCGTCCTGCTCCGGTTGAGGCGCTAAGCTCGGGCCGGGGACGCTGGCCCAATTGTTGGACGGACTGCCAACACATCATGATGACCGCCTCCTCGTCGGCTATGATAAGAGCGACGACGCGTCGGTCTACCAGGTTACTGACGATATCGCTGTTGTCCAGACGGTCGATTTCTTCCCGCCTATCGTCGATGACCCTTATTTATTTGGACAAATTGCGGCAGCCAATGCCCTGAGCGACGTCTACGCCATGGGGGCAGAAGCCAAACTGGCCATGAACGTCATGTGCGTCAACACGGCCATGGGACGCGACGCCGTGCGGGCAATCCTGGAAGGGGGCTACCAGAAGGCTTATGAAGGCGGTGTCATCATCACCGGCGGCCACACCATCGAAGATAAGGAACCGAAGTACGGCCTTTCCGTGACGGGCTTTGTCGATCCGAAGAAACTGCTGCGCAACTCATCAGCCCGGCCCGGCGACGTCCTCATCCTGACTAAGCCCTTAGGCGTGGGCATCTTGATGACCGCTGCCCAGGGTGACTTTGTCGAAGCACCGCTCCTGCAGCAGCTCTACAATCAGATGGCCCAGCTCAACAAGACGGCCCGGGATATCATGGTCCGCTATGACGTGCACAGCTGTACGGACGTGACGGGCTTCGGCCTCTTGGGCCATGCCTGTGAAATGGCTGACGGCAGCCAGACGACGATTCATTTCCAGAGCAACGCCATTCCCTATCATAAAGAGGCCTTGAAGATGGCCGCCATGGGACTGATTCCGGCCGGCGCCTACCGCAACAGGAATTTTGCAGCCGGACGCGTGGCTGCCGACGGCGTGGACAAGCGCTTCATGGACGTCCTCTACGATCCGCAGACCTCAGGCGGACTGCTCATCGCCGTCGCTGAGAAGGATGCAGCTGCCCTGGTGCAGAATCTGCGGGACGCCATCCCCTGTGCGGCTGTCGTCGGCTATGTAACGGCGCGGCAGGAAAAGGCAATCTGCATTGAATAAAACTTGTAAAAACGCCTACCTTCAGCGCCGCAGATAGTGTATAATAAAAGTGGTGAGTTTTTTTACCGTACTCATGTCAATTACAAAGGAGAGATTCAACGTGATCGAACGCTATACGAAACCGGAAATGGGTCATATTTGGACAGAATACAATGAATGGGATACGATGAAACAAGTCGAAATCCTGGCCAGTGAAGCACAGGCAGAACTCGGCAATGTCCCGAAAGAAGCTGCCAAGGAAATTCGCGAAAAAGCCGCTTTTTCTGTCGACCGCATCCATGAAATCGAAGCGGAAACACATCATGACATTGCTGCCTTCGTCTCTACGCTTTCGGAAAACATCGGCGAAGCCGGTAAATACGTCCACCTCGGCCTGACCTCGACGGACGTCAAGGATACGGCCCTGGGCTACATGCTCAAACAGGCATCGGACATCCTCATCAAAGACTTGGAAAACTTCCATGCCGTACTGCGCCGCCGTGCCGTTGAATTCAAATATACGCCGTGCATCGGCCGTACTCACGGCATCCATGCAGAAGCGACGACCTTCGGCCTCAAGCTCTGCAACTGGATGGCTGAAATCGAACGCGACATCGAACGCATGAAAGCCGCTAAAGAAACGATTGCTGTCGGCAAGATTTCCGGTGCTGTCGGTACCTATGCCGACGTTGACCCCTTTGTTGAAAAATATGTCTGCGAACACCTCGGCATCGCTGCGTCGCCGATTTCGTCCCAGACCCTGCAGCGTGACCGCCATGCTGCCTATGTTACGACCCTGGCTGTCATCGCCAGCTCTATCGACAAGATGGCTACGGAAATCCGTCACCTCCAGCGTACGGAAGTCCGCGAAGCCGAAGAATATTTCAGTCCGAAACAGAAAGGCTCTTCCATCATGCCGCATAAACGCAATCCTATCACGTGCGAACGCATGTGCGGCTTAGCCCGCGTCATCCGCGGCAATGCCCAGGCGGCCCTGGAAGACGTCGCCCTCTGGCACGAACGCGATATTTCTCATTCTTCCGTCGAACGCATCATCCTGCCGGACAGCACGATTGCCTTGGATTACATGCTCCAGACCTTCACCCGTGTCATCGACAAGCTCCTGGTTTATCCGGACAAGATGATGAAGGACCTCAACCTCACAGGCGGCCTCATCTACAGCCCGATCATCCTCAACACCCTCGTCGAAAAAGGCGCTGTCCGTGAACAGGCTTACCGCTGGGTACAGCGCAATGCCATGAAACGCTGGCTCGACGGCGAAGACTTCCTGGAAAATCTGAAGAAAGACGAAGATATCAAGAAATACATGAGCGCCGAAGACATCGAAGGCTGCTTCGACGTCAAGAAAATGCTCAGCCACGTAGACACCATCTTCGCACGTTTCGGAATTTAAGAGTAGTTTGTAGGGGCTCGCACGTGGCGAGCCCGCCTCTCAGAAAAAGGGTTTGTCGTCGTGTGACAAGCCCTTTTTTGCTGTCCCGGAAAATCTGCATCCACGCCCTACGAGCCACGAATCCCTTGGGAGGTGATTATTTCATGTATTATTTCGATAATGCGGCGACAACAGCGCAGAAGCCGGAGGCGGTGGCCAAGGCCGTGTACCGCGTGCTGACGTCCGGGACGGTCGGCAATCCATCCCGCGGCGCTCACGGCTATGCCCTCAAGGCGTACGGTATCGTCCTCCAGGCAAAGGAAGCCGTAAAGGCCCTCTTTCACTGCGGTGAAGCCTATGAAGCCGCTTTTACGCACAACTCGACGACGGCCCTGAATATGGTCCTCAAAGGATTGATCCGGCCCGGCGACGGCGTTTTGACGACGTTCTGGGAACACAATGCTGTCCTGCGTCCGCTCTACCAGCTGGAAAAGGAAGGCGTCCGCCTCGCCTTTGTCGGCGCCGACCCCGTAAGCGGTGCCCTGCAGTATGAAAAGATGGAAGCGCTCCTTACGCCGCAGACAAAATGGGTCGTCTGCAATCATGCATCCAATGTGACGGGCAATGTCCTCGACCTCACGCGCATCAAGGAATTCTGCCGGCGTCATCATCTGGGGCTCATCGTCGACGTCTCCCAGACGGCCGGTGCCTATGACCTCGACTTGTCCGACGGCATCGTCACGGCAGCCTGCTTTACCGGTCATAAATCGCTCTACGGCCCGGGCGGCACAGGCGGCCTCGTCATTCGCAGCGATGCGGCTGTCCGCCCCTGGCTGACAGGCGGTGACGGCGTCCATTCCTTCGAACATGAACAGCCGGCAGCGGTACCCGGTGTCTTCGAAGCGGGTACGGCCAACGTCGCCGGCATTGCCGGCCTGGCGGCAGGTATCGGAGAAATCCTCAAAGAAGGTGTCTCTGCGGCCGCGGCCCATCAGGAAGAACTGGCCCGTATTTTCATCCCGGCCGTAAAGGAAATCCCGGGTATCCGCCTCTACGGTGACTTTTCCGGGCCCCGCGTCGGCGTCTACAGCCTGAATATCGGTACGGCCGAATCGGCTGTCGTCAGCGATATCCTCTGGAATGACTACGCCATGGCGACGCGCCCGGCCTACCACTGTGCACCCCTCATCCACAAGGCACTGGGCACAGACGTACAGGGCACGGTCCGCTTTTCCTTTTCCCGCTACACCACAAAAGACGACGTCCGTGCCGCCGTCGATGCCCTGCGGGAAGTGGCTAGTCGTGCTTAGGGGGCGACTGTTATACATGATTACATTTCACTACGGAGGTATCAATCATGAAAAATTATTCGTATATGACACAGGGAACTTGTTCCCGCCAGATTACGTTTTCTTTGGCAGACGGCAAACTGCATAATGTCCATTTTGTCGGCGGCTGTCCCGGCAACACCCTGGCTATAAGCAAGCTCCTCGAAGGGGCTGACGCCGCTCAGACCGTAAAGACCCTCAAAGGCAATCCCTGTGGTGACCGCGGGACTTCCTGTGCCGATCAGTTGGCCATTGCCGTCGAACAGGCCTTGAAGCAAGGCGCTTAATGGCTGGCGAAACGTATGGCGTTGCCCTGGTTCCGTCGACGCGGCAGGCTATGGAAGGCGAACAGCTGGCGAAAGCAGCCGGCCTGGCCGTGCGCATCATTCCGACGCCGGGGAAGCTCGACGCGTCGTGCGGTTTTTCCCTGCGCTATGACCTGAAAGAGGAAGACGCCCTCGTCGCCCTCCTCCAAGCGCACGGCATCGCCTGGCAGGCCCTTTATGCGGCGAAACGGCAGGGCCTGAGGGTATCTTATACTAAATTAAAGGAAGTGTAGCCTGTGCGCCATATCGTCATTGGCACTGCCGGTCATGTCGACCACGGCAAGACGACGCTCGTCCGCGCCCTGACGGGCATCGAGACGGACACGACAGCGGAAGAAAAAAAACGAGGTCTGACCATTAACCTCGGCTTTGCCTGGCTCGACCTGCCTGACGGCACGCGGGCGGGCATCGTCGACGTGCCGGGCCATGAAAAGTTCATCAAGAACATGGTCGCCGGCCTGCCGGGCCTTAATCTGGTCCTCCTGGTCATCGATGCCAATGAAGGCGTCATGCCGCAGACGAAGGAACATTTCGATATCCTGACGCTCCTCGGCGTCCGTGAATTCATCGTCGTCGTCACCAAGGCCGACACGGTCAGTGAAGAATTGCTGGATCTGGCCCTGAAGGATATCCGTGAACACCTGGCCCAGACGCCGGCGGCCGGAGCGCCTATCGTCGTCACCGATGCCCTCAGCGGCCGCGGTCTGGACGATTTGGTACGGCAGATTCAGGAAAGCGCTGCCAATCTGCCGTCTGAGACGGCGGACGGCGA
>URLP01000057.1 GCA_900548635.1 uncultured Megasphaera sp. | reverse complement strand
TCAAACTTCTCAAGAATCTCCCGCTTCTATAAGCGGGAGAGGTTCAACTACTTGCCTTTTATATCACAAAAATGAGATAATAGAGCATAAGATATTGCATTTTTTCACTATTTTGTCGGGGAGAACATTTATGCAGCACAATAAGGACAAACTTGCCATCAGCGCAGCAAAACTGTATTATCAGTCCGGCTTCAGTCAGGCTGATATCGCCAAAGAGCTTAAGCTTTCCCGCCCCTCTGTCTCGCGACTCCTGCAGTACGCCAAAGACAAGGGCTTCGTCCGTATCGAAATCTTCGATCCCATCGAGGACCAGAGCCAGCTGGCAAAAAAAGTCGCCGCTGCCTATGGCCTGCGCGATGTCTGCATCGCCAATGCGCCTATTGAAGACGAAGAAGAAGTGAAGAAATACATCGGCCAGCGCGGCGCGTCCTATATCAACGAAATCATCCAGGACGGCGACATCATCGGCGTCGGCTGGGGTACGACGCTGCACAGCCTCTCGCACCAGCTCATCCCCCACGCCCTGAAGGGCGCCCAAATCGTCCAGCTCGAAGGGGGCATCACCTTGTCGTCGAGTGAAACGTACGCCAACGAAATCCTGGAAAAATTCGCCAAGAATTACGAAACTATCGCCCAGTACCTGCCCCTGCCGGTCCTCTTCGATTCGAAGGAAGTCAAGGAAATGGTCTACCGCGACCGCCACATCAGGCGCGTCCTGGAACTCGGCCGCAACGCCAATATCGCCATCTTCAGCGTCGGCACGGTCCGCGACAACGCCCTCTTCTTCCGCCTCGGCTATGCCGATACCCGGGAAAAAGAATACCTCAAGAGCCATGCCGTCGGCGATATCTGCTCGCGCTTCTTTGACAAAGACGGCAATATCTCCAGTCAGGAACTCAACGACCGCACCGTCGGCATTGCCCTCGACGACCTGCGCGGTAAAGAATACAGCATTCTCCTCTCCGGCGGTGCCGGTAAAATCAACAGCATCCGCGCCGCCCTCAAAGGCGGCTACGCCAACGTCCTGATTACGGACCAGTTTACAGCCAAAAAATTGCTGTAGGGGCCGCCATAACCGGCGGCCCGCGTGAATCCTATGCACCGCCTGTCCGGCAAAATCGATAAAAAAAGCAACCCCTCAGTCAGCTGCGCTGACTGAGGGGTTGCTTTTACATGCGATGCGTCAGCGAGCCCGATTCGCAAACGACCAACGATGAACGACCTACGACGAACGATATCCTCATTCCCAGGCACTGTCCGGCAGGGCCGTGATGCTGGCCCAGGCGTTGTTGATGGCGGCAGCCATCATTTTTTTGCCCGGCGGGTCGAGGTGCAGGCCGTCGAGGGCCAGTTCGGTCTTCAATTCGCCGTTCCTGTCGGCCATGCCCGGCGTGATGTCGATGTGGACCTGGCTTTCGATATAGTCGTTGACTTCGGCAATGGCGCCGCGCCAGTCATCGGCCGTATCCTGGTCGAAAGCGGCCTTGATGTTCTTCGGATTGAGGGGCGGAATCGTCAGGAAGACGGGCTTGATGCCGTTCCGGAGCGCCTTTTCTTTGAGGGCCTTCAAATCATCGATGACTTCCCCGGCCGGTACGCCGGCGCGCAGGCTGTTCGAGCCGATGAGGATGATGACGTACGACGGCTTGAAGGGCAGGACATCGCGGTCGAAGCGTTCCACGCCCATGGCGCTCGTATCGCCGCTCTGGGCGAGGTTGATTGTCGGGAAGGTCAGGTACGACGCGTAGCTGAAGTCCCAGTCCGACGGCGAATAGGAAATGCTGCCGCCGCCATGGCTGATGCTGTCGCCGAAGATGGCGACGCCGCCCTTTTCCTGGGCCGGATCCAGCTCAAAAGGCAGGGCATCGGAATAGCCGCCGATGGGCTTACCTTCTCCGTCCAAAGCCAGGACGCGCCAGTAGAAGGGCTGACCGCCAAAGCGCGCTTTCTGGTCATACTGCTGGGCGTACTGCGACGTATAGCTGTCGATACGGTGCACCGACGGCGCCGTGCCGTTCGGGTCCTCCGGCAGGGCATTGAGGATTTCTACTTCATACTTCGCCGCTCCCGGTACGGCAATCCAGTCGTAGACCGGGTAGAGCAGCTTCTGGCTCGGTCCTTGGTTATAAAAAGACAAGGGCGTCGGTTTCTGCTTGAAAGGCTGGAACATATCGACGTGGGCCTCTTCGATATCCGAGAATTCACTGACCGGACGCCCTTTGAGGTCGAGACCGCGGACGCGCCAGTAAAAGACCTGTTTCAGGAACGTATCGGGCAAATCCAGTTCCAGCCCCGTCGTATAGGCCTTCTTATCGTCCATAAAGGGTTCATAGGACGTGCTGACATTGCCGTCGGCATCTTTTTCTTCTTCCTTTTCCAGGAGCTGCACGTCATACATGACAGCTCCGTCGACGCGGCTCCAGCGCAGGACAGGATGGGCATTGGCCGGATCCGACGCCGGATAATGGAGGGTCACATGCGGTTTTTCCCGCAGTACCGGCGCCGCTTCACTGTCCTGGACGGCATGCTGCCGCGCCTTTTCCAATGTAAGATTGACACCGTGGCTGTCCGTCGACTGGCGGGCACCGGCCAGGATGCCGAAGCCCAGGGTCAGGGCGACGAGGGCAGCGGCGAAAAAAACGCTTTTACTTCTTTTCATTCTTCTCCTTTTTATCTTTATAACCGTACTTCTGAGTCCAGGCTTTATTCTGCTTCTGGATTTCCTTCTTGCTCAGCATGGCTGGTTTCGCTTCCAGGGCCTGCTGGATATTCTTGACGATGGCCGGGCTGTCGTCGCCGGAGGCGCAGGTCATGATGCGCAGGTCGTTGACGTAAACGTCATTTCCTTTGGCTGCGACGTTCCACGACGGCGTCTTCTTGTTCAGAGTCTGCGTGACGACCTGATTTTCCTTCGGCGCTTCGCCGTAGACATCATGCGTGGCCCGGGCCAGGTTGCCGGCAACCATGAAAGCCCGGCGCCGCGACGAATAGTCCCCGGCTGCGGCCGGCGTGACGACAGGCTGGGCGTTGACGTAGACCGTGCTGCCGCCGACCTGGACGTGGTTGCCCGACCAGAGACTCATGCGGCCGGCCAGCTTTTCGATGCGGCTCGACATCTGGGGATGGTTGTTCGGACTGATGATCCGCTTGAAGCCTTCCTGCCAGAGTTCGCCGTATTTTTCATAGACATATTCCATGGAAGCTGCGGCACCGCCGACGTTGTAGCCCGAATTCTTGAGGACGTTGAAGCCCAGGGCATCGGCCTGTTTTTCCTGGTCCATGGTGACGAATTCGTTGTCGATATAGTTGACGGCCACGCTGCCCAGGAGGATATCGAGGACATCGGCATTGCCGCCGAGAGAAACGTCGACGAGGGTCGAAATGCCGATGCTCTTGAGGACGCCGTTGACGGCATGGCGCTTTTCACCGTGCTGCATTTCATGGCAGAGCGTAAAGGCCAGTTCGTCATCGTTGAGGGCATCGAGCATGCCTTTATTGACGGAAATAACGCCGCCGATTGTTTCAAAGGCGTTGAGGTCCTTCGAGGGATTGGCATAGACGTCGTAGTTGCGCTGGATGAGGCCCGTAGCGACGAGGTTGCGCTGGATATTTTCCAAACGGTCGCTGTAGGCTTCGTTGTCGACGACGCCGGTCTGGGATTTTGTGTTGGCCAGCATCTTCTGCTGCTGTGTATTATCCATCTGCATCAGCTGCTGTTTGGCCAGGGCCATGGCGGCAGCCCCGTAGAGCAGTGTTTCTACAGTCGAAGCGGCCGAGACCATGGCCGCCGGGACGACGCAGAGAGACAAACTGGTGACAATCGTCGTCAGCCATTTTTTCCATTTCTTCATATTACTCATCTCCTGCAAGAGAAAAAGGATGGCTGCAAAAGGCTTCTTTCTTATCTTTCGGCCAGTGCTTGATTTCCCACTCCCAGTGCATCGCTTCGTGCTGAGTAGCAAAACCCTGGCACCAGGCCAGGGTCACTGGGCGACGGGACCGCGTGTACTTCGCGCCTCTGCCGCCATTGTGCGCAGCCACCCGTTTTGCGACATCCAGGGTCCAGCCCGTATAGAGGGACCGGTCGGCACAGCGCACCATATACGTATAATAGAGCATGAAAATTATGCTTCCGTGACGATCTTGACCGTCTTCAGGACGACATCATCCAGCGGTTTGTCGGCATAATTCGTCTTCACTTTGCTGATTTTTTCGACGACATCGTAATTCTTGACGACTTTGCCGAAAATGGAGTGATGGTTCTGGAGCCACGGCGTCGGTACGACAGTGACAAAGAACTGAGAGCTGCCCGTGTTGGGACCGGCATTGGCCATGGCCAGGATACCGGGCTGGCTGAAATCGAGGCCCGGTCCGAATTCATCGGGGATGGTCTGCTTGGAACCGCCGCAGCCCGTGCCCGTCGGGTCGCCGCCCTGGATCATGAAATCCGCAATGATGCGGTGGAAAATCGTGCCGTCATAAAAGCCGTCCTTGGCCAGGTTGACGAAATTTTCGACCGTAATCGGCGCCTTATCAGCAAAGAGTTCGACCGTAAAATCGCCGTTATTCGTCTGGAACACGGCATATGTTTTCTTATCTGCCATCATGAATTCCCCCTATTTATACATATATTAAGGATTAGTTATGTTTATCTTACCCTAGAATAGCTGATTTCGCAAGAGTCCGGCTTTTTTCTCAATTTGTTGTAAATGCAACGGAAAACGGCGGCACAGCCTGCTATACTATAGGTGTACTCGATAAGAGATGCGAAAGACGAATCACCCATTCATTTATATGTCCAAAGATACAGGAGGTTTTCCCCATGACTAAAGAAAAACAGATGTTTTGTTTCCAGTGTGAACAGACTGCTATGGGTACAGGCTGCACAGGCTGTGCCGGTGTCTGCGGCAAATCCGCCGCTGAAGCAGGTCTCCAGGACAAATTGACCGGCGCTCTCGTCGGCCTGGCTCGTACCTGTCAGACTGCCGCTGCTACGGCTCACACGTACCGCGTTATCCTCGAAGGCATGTTCACGACCATCACCAACGTCAACTTCAACACGACGACGACGCAGGCTATGATCGACAAAGTCCATGCTGAAGCCGCAGCACTTTCTTCTTCCCCGGCTGCTGACTACGACATGAACAACCTCTGGAACGCTGACGAAGACATCCGTTCCTTGAAGTCCCTCATCCTCTTCGGCATGCGCGGCATGGCAGCTTATGCTTACCACGCACTGATGCTCGGCAAATCGAGCGACGAAGTCAACGCTTTCTTCGTCAAAGGCCTCTCGGCTCTCGCTGAAGACTGGGGCATGAACGAACTCCTGCCGATCGTCATGGAAACAGGCAAAGTCAACCTTTCCTGCATGGCACTCCTTGATGAAGCTAATACTTCTACCTACGGCACTCCGGTCCCGACGACGGTTCCCCTGACTGTCGAAAAAGGCCCGTTCATCGTCGTTACCGGCCATGACCTGAAAGACTTGGAACTCCTCCTCAAACAGACCGAAGGCAAAGGCATCAACATCTACACGCACGGCGAAATGCTCCCGGCTCACGCTTATCCGGAACTGAAGAAATACAAACACCTCAAAGGCAACTTCGGCACTGCTTGGCAGAACCAGCAGAAAGAATTCGACAACGTCCCGGGCGCTTTCCTCTTCACGACGAACTGCCTCATGCCGCCCCGCGCTTCCTACAAAGACCGCGTCTTCACGACGGAAGTCGTTTCCTTTGACGGCGTAACGCACATCGGCGAAGACAAAGACTTCACGCCGGTCATCAATAAGGCCCTCGAACTCGGCGGCTACAAAGAAGACCAGCACTTCACGGGCATCAACGGCGGCTCCACTGTCACGACTGGTTTCGGCCACGGCACAGTCCTTTCCGTTGCTGACAAAGTCATCGACGCTGTCAAAGCCGGCGCCATCAAACACTTCTTCCTCGTCGGCGGCTGCGACGGCGCTCGTCCGGGCCGCAACTACTACACGGAATTCGTTAAACAGACTCCGGCTGACACGGTTGTCCTCACCCTGGCCTGCGGCAAATACCGCTTCAACGACCTCGACCTCGGCACTATCGGCGGCCTGCCGCGCCTCATGGACATGGGCCAGTGCAACGACGCTTACAGCGCTATCCAGGTAGCCGTTGCCCTCGCCAAAGCTTTCAACTGCGGCGTCAACGATCTCCCCTTGACTCTCGTACTCTCCTGGTACGAACAGAAAGCCGTCTGCATCCTCTTGACTCTCCTCTCTTTGGGCATCAAGAACATCTACCTCGGCCCGACACTGCCGGCCTTCGTTTCGAAGAACGTCCTCAACTACTTAGTTGAAAACTTCGAAATCACCCCGACCAGCACTCCGGAAGCCGACCTCAAAAAAATCCTTGGCTAATAAATGAATGAAGAAAGGGCCTGTGCCTGATGATTCTTTTCATCAGACACAGGCCTTTTCTCTTTATTGTTTGATGTTGTGGGTTTGATGTTTGATGCAGGAGGCTTAAATTTTATACCTGCTACTTCAAACATCAAACTTCAAACTACTTATTCAACGCTTGTTTAATCATTTCGCCTTGCTGGGCTACGAGGGCTTCCAGTTTGGCAATTTTTTCATCTTGTTCTTTCATCTTCGCATCCTGGGCTTTCAGGAGTTCGTCCTGGGCTTTGATTTTCTTGGCCATAGCGACTTTCGAAGTCGAGATGCCGCTGCCGCCCTGTCCGAGCTTGAAGCTGACGCCGGCGTTGACCATGTTTTCACCGCCGCCGAAGCTGCCGCCGATGCTGAACATCGTGTTTTCGTTCGGACGATAGTAGGTGCCGATCGCGACCGCATTGGCTCCGGCATAGTTGCCGTAACCTGCTGCGAAGTCCCACTTGTTGTCCGGGTCGAAGTCAAGCGGATGGAGCGCTGCCAGCGCGGCTGCACCAGCACCGACGCGATTGATGCGGCTGTCTAACTTGTTGAGCGAATGGCTCAAGCTATTGATGTTTTCCGCATTGGCAATGACGGCCTGATTCGTGTTGTAGAGCTGGCTGCCATTGACGGCATCTGTCGACGTTTCGGAGATATCTCCTTCAGCCAGGTTGGTGATCTTCTGGCTGTTCATGTCGATACCTCTGCTATTGATGGTCGGCCCATTGTTGATGGTAACACTATCGACTCGAATATCCGGTTTCAGAGAAACGGAAATGGTATCCAGTTTGTTGCTGCCTGCTCCAGTAACGTTAGCTTTCGTCGAGATATTCGTACCATCACCAGCAATCTTAATAGTTTCACCGTTTACGACATGGGCAGCCTGGTTATCATCAGCTTCAAACTTGATATCTTCCGGAATACTTTCAATTTTCATAGGTTTACCGGTCTCTGTTGTCGTTTCTGGAGCAACTTCATTAGATTCTGCCCGATACATGAGGTCCATGACTTTGAACTTCTTAGCGCCCGACGAACCGGATTCGGAACCACTTTCTGTCGAAGTGCTGTCACCTGTCGAAACCGTTACTTTGCCTTGGTTATTGGTAACGCCTTCAATATTGACATTGATTGTGTATTGGTTGCCCGTTTTAGCGACACTGATGCCATCACCGGCCTTGATGGAAACTTGCGAACCGCTGATAGCCGATTTGAGCTGATCGACGTTGACCGCATCTGTACCAAGGACACCGGCTGCCACGTTGGAGATAACCCGGCTATTGGCATTGATACCGCTGGAGTTGATGTAGGTCAAGCCGCCGACCATGAGGGCACTTGTCGTCAGAGACGAGTTGCCTACGTTAAGGGCACTTGCCGTGAGGGAAACATCCTTGCCGACCTGGAGAAGTTCATCTGTCAACGCCGTATTTTCGCCGACTTTGACGCTGCCCTTCTTATCTTTATTATTGGTCAGGTCGAGATTGTCGCTGAGGGAGAACGAGAGATTTGCGCCAGCATTGCTGATAACCAGGTTGTCATTGCCGCTGGAGAAGTCTACCGTGCCGTCCGGTTTGATGTTGGTCTTGCTAGATTCTTTACCGTTAGTCGTCAGATTCCAGCCTTTGCCAGCCGTTTCGACAGCTTCGCCAGCTTTACCTGCAACTTCCTTCAACTGTTCTTCCGTTGCAGCCCGGCCACTGCCGTTTGCAAAACCGGTGTAATTCGTCGTTTGGTTAGTCAGACCGCTAATCGTAGCCGTTCCGCTGCCACCGTTGACCAGGACACTGCCGATACGAGCCGTCGAACCGTTGATGATCGTCTGGTTACCCGCACCACCATCAACCGTAATCGTAGCTCCATCGATTCTCGTTTCATTGGTCAAGCCATTCTTAGCCTGCGAAACCGTCAAGCCGCTGTTGTTGAAAGCCAGCTGGGCTCCGCCCGATTTAGCACTGATGGAGCCATCGGTTCCTTTCAGCTGGATTGCATTGTTACCCAGGCTGACGTCATCTGCCAATGCTACCGTATACGCACTGCCATTTTCATCGGATTTCCCATTAACAGCGATGTTCTTGCCTGCGGTAACAGTCGTCTTAGCTGCTGTTGCTTTGCTGTTGACTTCTTTCAACTGTTCTTCGGTAGCAGCTCTGCCACTGCCATCTGCAAAATTAGCCGCAGTTGTTGTCTTATTAGACAAGCCCATGATTTCACCGGTATTACCGTTGATGGTAACAGGATTCGTCTTCCCGACAGCGATGGACGGAGCCAGGTCGATGTTTCCAGTAGCCTGGTCGATAGCGAAGTTATTCGACAATTTAGCCGATACGGCGTACTTCTTGACACCATTTTCTACTGCACTCGTAACGGAGATACCATTTTCACCTGTCACATCCGTTGCCGCCTGAATGGCTGCATTGTCGACGTTGACAGCATAGGTCTTGGCCTTTCCATCGTTGCCTTCTGTAACCGTCGTGTTCGTGCCATTGACAACTTTTACAGCTTCTTGAGCCAGCTTATTGATGATAGTCTTGCCGCCTTCTGTGATGTTGGTGAGGTCCGATTTGGCGATGCCCGTAATCTTAGCTGTACCAGCAACTTGATTGCCATTGCCGTCAACGTAGGTCATGGTAACGGAACCATCCTTATCTACGGCATATTCCTTCGCTTCGATATGACGATCTTCACCTTTGGCGAGGTTCTTAATCTTTGTTACTGCCGTGTTCGTAATGTTGGTGAAGTCCGTATCTGCCAACCCAGTAGTTTCAAATTTAATCTGACCATCCGTTCCAGTAACGGTGATATGGTCGCTTCCAACAAAGTTGACTTTCTGGTTCACAGCCTTGACGTCCTTACCGCCAGCCTGTGCCGTCCAGAGATCGCCAGAGCTTGCCAGCCCCGTCGTGGAAATCTTGATGTTTCCATTTTCAGCGCTAATAGCGATGTTGTTGCCATCGACGAAGTTCAACGTTCCGTCTTTCGCAACGATTTTAGCATCGCGCCCATTGACCTGGGCTTTCCAGCTGACATTCTGCAACGCATTGTACACCGTATCGCCGGTGACGATGTTGGTGTCGCCCTTGTTAATAGTGCCATCTGTCTTGACGTCTACAGCATATGTCTTTATCTTTCCATTGTCGAGAGTGCCTTCTCTAACCTTCGTGTTCGTGCCATCGACAACTTTCACAGCTTCTTTGGCAAGGTTATTGATGACCGTCTTGCCGCCTTCTGTGATATTGGTGAGGTCCGATTTGGCGATGCCCGTAATCGTTGCTTCACCAGCCACAGGCTTGCCATTGCCATCGACGTAGGTCATGGTAACGGAACCATCATTACCTACCGTATAGGTATCGGCTTTGATATGGACATCTTCGCCTTTAGCGAGTTTCTTAATGTAAGTGTTGCCTTCTTCAGTAATATTCGTGAAGTTCGTATCTGCCAACCCTGTCGTAGCAAAGGTAATCTGACCATCACTGCCAGTTACTGTAATATGGTCACTGCCAGCAAAGTTGACTTTTTTGTCTACTGGCCGAACGTCGGTAGTGCCAACTCGGGCCGTCCAGAGATCCCCAGAGCTTGCCAGACCCGTCGTGGAAATCTTGATGTTTCCATTTTCAGCGCTAATAGCGATGTTGTCGCCATCGACGAAGTTCAACGTTCCGTCTTTCGCAACAATCTTGGCATCGTCCCCATTGACCTTAGCAGTCCAGCTGACATTCTGTAACGCGTTGTAAACCGTATCGCCTGTAACGATGTTGTTATTATTCTGTTCAATCTTGCCGCTTGTAT
>URLP01000056.1 GCA_900548635.1 uncultured Megasphaera sp. | reverse complement strand
CCCTACGGGCTGTGGACGGCTGACTGCGCTTTTCATTACGGCAAACGAGCCACGACCCACGGCAAACGACATGAAACAAGGGATTGCACATGTTGGCAGAAGCCTTCGTGCGGCAATCCCTTTTTGCGTTCAGTGTGAACGTTTTCAGTGTAGGGGCGCCCACGTGGGGCGCCCGCGTGAATCCCTAGGGATGATTATAAAGGTATAAGAAAAACCGCCTCCAGCGACCAACTTTAGGCGGTTTTCTCATATCCACTAAATGGGGGACAACTAAAGAAAAATATATTTACGAATTTACAATATCCGTTTAAAACGGATGTTAAATGTATTGAAAATGGCTTAACAAAGCGGGTAAACTTAAATAAACTGGTTTATCTCTTGAAGCTTTCTCTTTCGACGAGTTCGGCACTGAACTCGGTGCGGACCGGTGTGGCATCCGGTCCTTTTTCTGTTAGTTCCATGACGATGTTGACGGCGGCGCTGCAGAGGCTGGTCAGTTTGTTGTCCAGGCTGGTGATGGTCGGTGTGGCGCACTGGGCCAGGATGGAGTTGTTGCAGCCGATGACGGGGATGTTTTTATGGTTGTGCAGGGCGGCCCGTTGAGCGGCGACGGCAAAGATGTCTTCGGACGTGACGATGGCTTCGAAGGGGACGTTTGCGGCCGTCAGGCGGTCGATGAGGGCTTCTGTGTCTTCAAGGGTACGCGGAATCTGCTGGATGAGTTCCGGCCGGTCGTCGAGGTGATAGTCGCGGATGGCCTGGCGGAAGCCGTCGAGTTTATGCATGCCGCTGTAGGTCAGGGAGTCATAGATATAAAGGATGGAATGGAGCCCTTTTTCGGCCAGGTCCTGGACGACGGCGTACATGCCCTCTTTTTCATTGCAGACGACGCTGTACATATTGGGCTGATGATAGTCGCTGTTGATGGTGATGACTGGAATCTGCCGGGCCGTTTCGCAAAGGGTGCGGATGTCCGCTTCGGACGAGAAGGTGAACGGCGTCATCACGGCCCTGGAATACGGCGCAGACGTCGTCAAGATCTTCCCGGGTGAAATCCTCGGCATGAAGGCCATCAAAGCCATCCACGGCCCGCTGCCGCAGGCTCCGCTCATGCCGACAGGCGGCGTCAACGTCGAAAATGCCGGTGATTGGATTAAAGCCGGCTGCGTTGCCGTCGGTGCCGGCGGTGCCCTCACGGGTGGCGGCAAGACAGCCGATGAAATTACGGCTACTGCTAAGAAATTCATCGCCGCCGTCCAGGCTGCCCGAAAATAAAAGTGTATAGTTACAGAGTTTGCCGTTTATAGAAAAAAGGAGCTGTCACATCGTGACGGCTCCTTTTACATTGATCGTAGATCGTTCATCGTTTGTCGTATGGGATTAAAATGTGCGATAGTTCCTTTTGTATTTGTATGGATCCCCTCTGTTTACTCACAGATAAAAACGTTTAAATGAAGAAAACGTCCAGTATGAAAATGTGACAACCAAGCTAAAAATCGAAGTTTAAATTAAAATAAATTAGTTTAAAATAGTTCAACGAAATGCCAACATTTGTAACCATTGACTTTACAATTAAAATGTCGTATGATAGAGATGTAATCAGGATAGTTCTATCCTGGATGTTTTACTTCGTTTTTATAGGAGGTTTTTTAAAATGGATGCAAAAACAGTAGATTTCGTTACGGCTAAAACACATGATTTGATGGCAGCTCCCAGCTGCAATGCGACGCTGAAAACGGCTGCTCAGGCTTGGCTCGATGCCGCTGATAAAGAAGCAGCTACGCCGGCTTATATCGAAGCTTTGAAGAAGGGGATATCGACAATCGACGAACTATTGGCCTTTGCCGGTTCGGATCACGCTGTCCAGCTCATGGGCAAAGACGGTGCGGCACAGCTTCTGGCCCATGCCAAAGATATTAAAGCCAAAGGCGCTAAATTCTGCGACTGCCCGGCCTGCACGGCGGACCTCGCTATCCTTAAGGAACTGAAAGAAGTCTAATACCTATGCAGATTTCAAGCAGATTTACCATGGCTGTCCATACCTTGCTCTGTATCGAGTACTTCGGCAAGACCGAAAAAGTGACGAGCGATTTCATTGCTGCCAGTGTCGGTACGAATCCTGTCATTATCCGCAAGCTCTTGATCCAGCTAAAAGCGGCTGGTCTTATCCAGGTCAAGCGTGGTACAGGCGGCACGGCACTGGAAAAGCCCTTATCCGATATCAGTTTATACGACGTTTACCATGCCGTTGACTGTGTCGGCGGCGATTCGCTTTTCCACTTCCATGAACATCCCTGTCCGCAGTGCCCGGTCGGCAGGAAAATCCACATCGGACTGGACGATAAACTGCACCAGATCCAGGATGCCATGGAAGACAAGATGCGCAGCATTTCGCTAGCTGATGTAGCCCAGCCGATGTGGGATACGGTACCGGTTAAGTAAACGGCGAAGGGAGCGAAGTTTATGGCACGTACGCTGCTTTTATTTGCCCAATGGCTCATTGCCCGCCGCCGCACGTGGCTGCGTCTCCTCTCTTGGATTACTCGCTTCGGTTATTGGCTTTTCATCTTGTACGGCCTCGTCGAATGGTTCCGGCCCCGTCCCCTGACAGAGCAGATTCAACAGCGGAAAACATTAGTGTACTGTCTCTTTTCCGTTATCGCCGGCTCATCCCTGTCCTGGGTCATCGGTAAGATATGGCATCGTCCGCGCCCTTTTGTACAGGGCGATGCAGCGGCCCTGGTGCCGCATAAGGCAAATGCGTCTTTTCCCAGCAACCATTCCATGAACAGCCTGGCCATTTCCCTGATGCTCCTCGCCCGGGGCAACCGTTGGGGGCTGCCGGCCCTTATTTGGACCGGCGTCCTGGCCGCTTCGCGGGTCCTGAGCGGTCTACACTACGTCAGCGACGTCGTCGGCGGCTTCTGCATCGGCGCTGCTGCCAGCCACGCCGTTTACCACAGTAAACGCTGTTCACACTTGGCTGACCGGGTTTTATATGGTTGGCATGTTGTGGTTTATACCGTAAGAGTTTGGTGGCATCAGGCATAAAAATGTACTACAAATCGTTTGCCGTTTGCCGTGGCGGAGGGATTTTTGTAGGGGCGACCATAATCGGGCGCCCGCGTGAATTCTGTACATAGATGTTTCTTGTAGTTGTAAGGAATTTCGTCAAACGAACCACAAAAGGGGCTCGTCGCTTCATGCGACAGCCCCTTTTTTACTTATTCCTGTAATACGGCCGTCACATTTTTATGCTATACTGAAGCAGAAAACAATAGTTTTAATTCAAACCAATTTAAGGACAGGTGATTTCATGAAGATGAGTAGTACGAATAAGATGTGCGCAGCAGCGCTCTTTTTGATGATGACTGGCGGACTGGTCATGGCCGCTGATACGACAGCAGCCGTTCCGGTCCAGGCAGTGGCTGCGGCGACACAGCAGGCGAAGACGTCTCAGACAGCAGGCACGGCCAGGACGGCAACAGCCCAGAAGACGTACAGCCTTGATCTCGACACGTCAAAATATGAAAAGAAGACCATGACTGTCGACGGCAAAAAGTTTGCTTTCAGGGCTTATGAAAACAGAGTTTATGTAGCCCATCCCGTCGATACGACGTATCAGTCGATGAACATTTACGTTCCGGAAGGCTATTTTAAAGGCAAGACCATCAACGGTTATACGGCCAAGACAGCGCCGATTTTCCTGCCCAATACAGTCGGCGGCTACATGCCCGGTGCCGCCGGGCAGCCCTCTGAAACGGATCGGATGAGCGGCGGCGGTCCCAATGCGGCCCTCGTCGCGCTGTCCAAGGGCTATGTCGTCGCGGAGGCGGGTGCCCGGGGCCGTACCAATCAGGCCGCAGACGGAACCTATACTGGCAAGGCACCGGCTCTCATCGTCGATATGAAGGCGGCCGTCCGTTATCTGCGCCACAACGCAGGTAAGCTGCCGGGCAATACGGAACGGATCATTTCCAATGGGACCAGTGCCGGCGGCGCCCTGTCGACGCTCATCGGGGCGACTGGCGACAGCCGCGATTATGAACCGTATCTGCAGGCCCTCGGCGCTGCGGACGAACGCGATGACATTTATGCTTCCAGCGTCTACTGCCCGATTACGGATCTCGACCATGCCGATATGGCTTATGAATGGATGTTTAACGGCGTTGACGTCTATCACCAGGGAAAAATGGGCGGCATGATGCCGCCTGCGATGATGGGCAAAGACGCTAAAGGTGCAGCGAAAGCCGGCGGTGTTGTCACAAACCGTCCGGCCAATGCTCCGGCGGAAGCCACGGCAGGTACGGAAATGACAGCCGTTCAGAAGCAGGCTTCGAAAGACTTGAAAGCCATGTATCCGGCTTATATCAATAGTTTACATCTCGTTGACAAAAAGGGAAAAGCCCTGACCCTCGATGAAAAAGGCCAAGGCTCTTTCGCAGATTATATTAAATCGATTTACATGGCGTCCGCACAGAAAGCCATCGACAGCGGCAAGGATTTGTCCGACAAGAAATGGCTGACCATTCAAGACGGCAAAGTCACGGACATGGATCTGGCCGGTTATGCTGCCGATGTCAACCGACTCAAGGCCGCACCGGCTTTTGACGGTCTCGACCTGAGTACCGGTGAAAACCAGGAATTCGGCACGGCCACCGTCGATAAGCAGCACTTCACAGAATACGGTGAAGCTCATTCCCTGACGGCCGGAGCCACGTTGGCAGATAAAGGCATTGTCAAACTTTTGAACCCCTTGAACTATATCGGCAAATCCGGCGTCCGCACGGCGAAATACTGGCGTATCCGTCACGGTGAAGCCGACCGCGATACGACTATCGCCGTTCCGGCTGTCGTTGCTCTTAAGCTGCAGCAGGCCGGTTATGACGTCGACTTTGCCTCTCCCTGGGGACAAGGTCACGGCGGCGATTATGACCTGACAGAACTCTTCCAATGGATGGACGAAGTCGGCCATAAGTAAAGTTTACCAGAGGTTGTCTTCTTCGTTAAACGTCCAGGTAAACGGCTGGGAGGTCACCTGCATATCGTCGCGGCCTTCGATGTCCGGCAGGCACGAGACAGAGCATTCGATATCTTCCAGCTTCAGCGTGTTCTTGATGCGTACGACCTTGGCCTGGCTCGGGTCTTTTAAGAAGGCGTGGGCCATGGCCATTTCGATGGCATCTTTGTCGCTGTTGGCATAGAGGGGCAGGCAGGCCATGCGGAAAGCTTTGGCGGTCAGGCAGTTCGTGTAAACGGAAGCGAAATCGAGTTTATTGACGAAGCGGTAGCTGACGATGTCTGCTGTGCCGCAGCCGGCGCCGTTGCCGTGGGACGCTTCTGTAATATCGAGGAGGACGATGCGTTCGATATACGGTGCTAAGGCACGGAAAGCGCCTTCCTGGCTGTAGCGTTCCGTCCGTCCCGTGATATTCGGGTCCATACCGGTACCGCTGATTTCCTTGCCGATTTCATCGATGATCAAGACGTCGATGCGGGGCAGCTTGAGGCGCGGCATTTCTTCTTTGGCCCGGGCCTGCAGGGCGGCGTCGCGTTCAAAGAATTTATCCGTCGGTATGACTTCCAGGCAGGCGATATCGTCGCTCGGCGTCTGGACCATGCCGACGGAGAAAACGACGTTTACATGCTGCAGGAAAGCTTCTGAGACGCGGACAAGATTGGGCCCGAAGTTGTCATAGCCCCAGGCGTGGAAGGTGGCGGCGCCTTTGTGTTTGCCTACGCCGATGCAGATCATCTTCAAGAGGCCTGATTCGTGTTTGTATTTAAAATGCGTATGCGGCTTGATTTTGTTGAAGAGGATGATGCCGTCGGCTTCATAGGCATTTTTGTCGCAGTACACGGGGAAACCGTCGTCCAGGGTCGCGACTTCGACGACATCCATCGTCGAGAGGACGGGGACGCCGAGGTATTCTTCATTGATGCCGAACTGGGCCAGGTGTTCTTTCTGGCCTTCTGCCGTCGCGCCGGCGTGGCTGCCCATGGCCGGAAAGACGAAAGGCTTGGCACCCCAGTCTTTGAGCTGGTCGCAGAGGGCCTTCATGATTTCCTTGTAGTGCGGCAGGCCGCGGCTGCCGGCGGTAATGCCGATGCGCTTGCCTGGAAGAGAAGCGACGGTTTTTTCGTCGACGGCGGCCAGCTGCTGTTTCAGGCTGGCTACGGGATCCTTGAGATCGTGGTTGGGAAACGTCTGATGGACTTTGACCATCTGCGGCAGGACGATGCCGTCGGTCAGGGATTTTTTATCGAGTTTGGGAAAAAACAAAAGTAAGACCTCCTTTAAATATACAAAGCAAAAGTCCTCATCACGACTATTGTATCGTGGATGAGGACTTTTGTCGAATTTTAGCAAAATTTCTAATGAAATTTTAATCTAGCTAACATTTTGTTTATTTATTGCTGCTGTCTTCAGGCGAGAATTTCGTGATCATGATGTGACGGATGAAGATAACAATCATGGCGATGAAGCAGAGCAGGCCGATAATGTCCGCCGTCGACTGGAAGTCTTTGCCGACCAGGGCCAGCGGATTTTCGCTGCCGCCGGAAGTGACGGAGACGACGATCAGGAGGGCGATGATGACGCCCATCAGGCTTTCACCGACAATCAGACCGGAAGCGAAGAGGACGCCGCGGTGATTGCAGGCTTCGACATCTTCGTCTTCGTGACCCGGGCTGCGGCGGGCGGCGCGGGCTTTCAGGGATCTGTGGACGAAATAGCCCATGACAGAGCCGATGACCAGAGGAATTTCCAGTGTCGGCGGCAGGTAAATGCCCATGCCGACAGCCAGCGGCGGCAGGGCCAGGGATTTCGTATTTTTCGTCAGGAGAAGGTCGACGATGATGGCGACGACGCCGACGGCGACGCCGAAGAGGATGTAGTTCCAGTCAAGGCTGGCACTGAAGATGCCCTGAGCGATTGTAGTCATCAGGGTTGCCTGCGGAGCTGCCAGGGCCTGGGTCGGATCCATGCCGGCACGCGGCAGGGCGCCCGTGAAGCCGTAGGCCTGATAGAGCAGGTTGAGGACCGGTGCGATGGCGAAAGAGCCGATGATCGAGCCCAGGATGAGGGCGACCTGCTGCTTCCACGGTGTAGCACCGACGATGTAGCCTGTCTTCAAGTCCTGCAGGTTATCGTTGGAAATCGAAGCGATGCTGACGATGACGCTGGTGATGAAGATCGCAAAGGCCGTAGCGAACTGCGTACCTTCCATGGTAGCGAAGACACCGGCAGAAGAACCGATACCGAGGACGACCAGGGACGAAACGATGATGCCCAGGATGCCGATACCGGAAATCGGGCTGGCCGACGTACCGATGAGGCCGGCCATGTAGCCGCAGGCAGCGGCGACGAAGAAGCCCATGAGGATGGCAACGAGGATGCCGACGACGATGAACATGATGGTCACCGACATGGAGAGGCCGGCGTTGCTGACGAAGGCATAGAAGGTGATGAAGAGGCCGATGAGGATGGCCAGGAAGACGAGGCCGACCGATTTCGGGCTCATGTCGATATCCGTATGATGGAGTTCTCTCTTTTCTTCTGTATCATTGGCGCGCAGGGCACTGATGGACATCTTGATGCCGTCGACGACCGGTTTGGCCAGGCGGATCAAAGTCCAGATAGCGGCGATACCGATACAGCCGGCACCGATGAAGCGGACTTTCTGCGCCCAGATGGCTTTGGCGAAAGCCGCAGCTGTCTGGCCGTCAGCCGGCGAGAGGACCGTCGTCAGATACGGTACGAAGACGTACCAGGCGAGGAGCGTGCCGACGAGGATAGCCATGCCGCTGGCGATGCCGATCAGGTAGCCTGCGCCGAGGAGGGCCGTCGAGAAGCCCAGCGGGATCTGCGTGACCGCTTTGCCGAGGTGGATCCAGTAGCTGAATTCCGAAGAGACGACATGGAAGCCGTTGGCACAGAGGCTGAAGATGCCGGCCAGGGCTGTGCCGCCGACGATGTCTTTCATGCCTGTTTCCTTTTTGCTCGTGTCTTCACCGGCAGCTTCTTCGCGGCGGATTTCACTGCCGACTTTCAGGATTTCAGCAGCTGCCCGGCCTTCCGGATAGGGCAGGTCGCTGTTGACGACCATGGCCCGGCGCAGCGGAATCGTGAAGAGGACGCCGAGGGAACCGCCGCAGGCGCAGAGCAGCAGCGTCTGCCAGAAGGGGAATCCCTGCCAGTAGCCGAGCATTAAGAGACCCGGCAGGATGAAGATGATTGCAGATAAGGTGCCGGCAGCAGATGCCTGCGTCTGTACCATGTTGTTTTCCAGGATGTTGGAATGCTTGAACATGCGCAGGATTGCCATGGAGATGACTGCAGCCGGAATGGACGACGAGAACGTCAAGCCGACTTTTAAGCCCAGGTATACGTTGGATGCCGTGAAGATGACGGTAATCAGGGCGCCGAGGATCATGCCGCGGGCCGTTAATTCCGGCATACTTGGGTAGTTCACAGTCAGGTTTGATTGTGGTTTCATAAGAAAACCTCCCAAATAAAAATTAAGTGTACTAAAACGTACTACTTCACTGATAATTATATTATACTCAATTTTTTCTCATTCGTCATATATCAATTTGTACACTGGACGCGGAAATACTCTTGTATAATTACTTTTTCGCAAGTAAAAGTATGCAGCTGGGAAATAATAGCCTTGCTTTTACGGCCGTGGTATAATAGAAAAGCAAAACGATTAAGTTGGCTATACATAGCATACCTTTTGAAAGGGGAGTTATTTATGAACGATAATGAAATCATTGAAGGTATCTTGAATGAATTTAAAGGGCTGGCTAAGCATCCGCGTCCGTCCCATCATGAAAAAGGCGTCAGCGACTACATCGTCAGCCGCCTGCACGAACTGGGCGTTGCCGACGTTACTCAGGACGAAGTCTACAACGTCATCGCCAATGTACCGGCCAGTAAGGGCTGCGAAGACTGGCCCCTGACGGTCCTCCAGGGCCACATGGACATGGTCTGCGTTGCGAAACCCGGTGTCGACTTCGATCCCCTGACCAGCGAAATCAAACTCGTCCGCGAAGGCAATATCCTGCGCGCTGACGGCACGAGCCTCGGTGCTGATGATGGCATTGCCGTAGCCCTTTCGCTCTATCTCATCCAGCAGGATATCCAGCACGGTCCGCTGCGCCTCATCTTTACGGTCGATGAAGAAACAGGCATGACCGGCGCTACTCATCTCGACCCGAAATACGTCCAGGATGTCCAGTACATCATCAACTGCGATTCGGAATATATGGACGTCCTCTGCGTCGGTTCGGCCGGCAGCGTCCATACGCACTTCACGCGTTCTCTCCATTGGCAGGAAACGAAAGGTAAACAGGCCTTTACCATTACGGCGAAAGACTTTGCCGGCGGCCATTCCGGCGAAACCATCAACGACGGCAAGAGCAATGCCATCAAAGCGCTTTCCCTGGCCCTGCGCCGCATCGCGCAGGCCGGTGTAAACTACACGCTTGCTTCCATTGACGGCGGCGTCGCTGCCAATGCCATTCCGTCGGCAGCGTCGGCTGTTATCGTCACGGACGATGTAAACGCTGCGGAAACGATCAAGAAAGCCGTCGGTGAAGAACAGGCGGAAATCGCCGAAGTTTACGGTGAAGTTGAAAAGAACGCCCATTTCCTCGTTGAAAGTGCGGCTGTACCGGCGAAGACCTTCTCCGCAGAAGATACGAAAGCCATTGTCAGCCTGCTCAACATCCTCCACTGCGGCGTCTTTGCCATGAACCAGCTCCTGCCGAAACTGCCGGACCTGTCGGCCAATATCGGTACGATCCGCACAGAAGACGATGCCGTTGCCATCCAGTACTTCCCGCGCGCTTCGGCGGACGCCCGCCTGCGTGAATTCATGGCCGTCCTGCCCGTTTACGCTGAATTGACAGGCTGCGCCGTCGAACTGGCCACGCCGGAACCGGCCTGGACGGAAAATCCGCACAGCAAACTCGTACCTCTCGTCGCAGAAGTTTACAAAGAAGAAGCCGGCAAAGAAGCCCGCGTCGAAGCCATGCACGGCGGTCTGGAAACGGGCTACTTCTTCTCCATGAATCCGAAACTGGACATCATCTCCGTCGGCCCGACGACACATGATATCCATAGCGCCGACGAAAGCGTCGAACTCGATACGGTCGCCCTCCTGACCCGCATCGTAGCTAAGACTTTGGGTAAACTTAGTAAGTAAATAGTAAACGTTCATCGTAGGTCGTTCATCGTAGGTCGTTCATCGTAGGTCGAAACGACCGCAGTCCGCGTAGGGGCCGCCATAATCGGCG
>URLP01000055.1 GCA_900548635.1 uncultured Megasphaera sp. | reverse complement strand
GGATGACGCCGCCGCCGACGGCCGTGAGGACACCGAGGGTGATATCGAGGATCCAATAGTTTGGATAATAATAGCAGCCCAAAAGGGTCCCGGTGACCGTAAAGGAACCGAGACCGATAGCGTCACAGACCAGATACCAGCCCATCAGGCGGCCCACGACCTGGCGCCAGCGATGGATATTGAAATAGCGGATAGTCACGGTAATGACAGCCATGGAACCGAGGATGATCCATAAATAGATGCTGTTCTTAAAGGCTGCCGGCGGGATATTGCCGATCAGGATATCGCGGATGATGCCGCCGCCGACGGCCGTCGCCGCGCTGAGGACGAAGATGCCGAAAAGATCCATGCGCCGGTAAATGCCGGCAAAGACGCCGGACACGGCAAAGGCCGCCGTCCCCAATAAGTCGAAAATATGCCACCAAATGGCATCCATAAGCGTTTCCCCTTCCCTGTTTTCATGGTATGATAAGTGTAATAATTTCTAAGGAGTGTCATGATGACAAAAGATGAATTCTATATGGGTAAAGCCCTTGCTGAAGCCAAGACGGCCTACGCCGTCGGGGAAATCCCGATTGGCGCGGTCATCGTCTATAAAAAGAAAGTCGTCGCCCGGGCCTACAACCTGCGCGAAAGCCTGCCCTGTGCCACAGCCCACGCGGAGCTCCTGGCCATTGAAAAAGCCTGCCGCGCCCTGAACCGCTGGCGCCTGACAGGCTGTACCCTTTATGTCACGGTCGAACCGTGCCCCATGTGTGCCGGCGCCATTGTCAACAGCCGTCTGGACCGCGTCGTCTACGGCTGCGACGACCCCAAAGCCGGCGCCGTCCGTTCCCTCTTCCATCTCGTCGACAACGAACACCTCAACCACCGCACAGAAGTCACTTCCGGCGTACGGGCCGAAGAGTGCGCGCAGCTGATGAAAGACTTCTTCAAAGAACGGCGGAAAAAGCAAGTTTAAAGAATGCCCTTCAAATATTCTCTGAACGCCTCTCCCAGGTCTTCTCTTCGCAGAGCGTATTCTACGGTGGCTTTTAAGAAGCCGAGTTTGTTGCCTGTGTCGTAGCTCTTGCCGGCGAAGGTGTAGGCGTAGACCGCTTCCCTGTCGGCCATCAGGCGCAGGGCGTCGGTGAGCTGGATTTCGCCGCCTTTGCCGGGCTGGACGCGGCGCAGGATTTCGAAAATGTCCGGCGTCAGGATATAGCGGCCGAGCGCTGCCAGGCGGCTCGGCGCTTCGTCGACGGCCGGTTTTTCGACCATATCGATGAGCTTGACCACGCGCGGGTCGTCCGTGGCCTGACCGCGGACGATGCCGTAGCGCGAGACCTGCTCGAGGGGCACTTCCTGGCAGCCCAGAAGCGTCGCCCCGAGCTTGCTGAAGGCATCCATCATCTGCTGCAGCGCCGGCTGCTGCGGATTGTAGATGACATCATCGCCGAGGAGGACAGCGAAAGGTTCATTGTCGATGAACGATTCGGCACAGCGGATGGCATCGCCGAGGCCGCGCATGTGCTTCTGGCGGATATAATGGATATTGATGGACGAAATGTCTTGGACCATGTGCAGGAGCCGTTCCTTCCCCTGCTTACGCAGCTGCAGTTCCAGGTCGATATTGGTGTCGAAATGGTCTTCAATGGCCCGTTTGCCGTGGCCCGTGATGATCAGGATTTCTTCGATGCCGCTCTGCATGGCTTCTTCGACGATGTACTGGATGACGGGCTTGTCGACGATGGGGATCATTTCCTTCGGGATGGCCTTGGTGACGGGCAAAAAGCGCGTGCCGTAGCCCGCCGCAGGAATGACGGCTTTGCGGATTCGTTTCTGCATGATTATCGTTCCCTTTCTGCGGCAACCAGGGCGCCGTCGATGACGTCGTCCATGTCGTAGTACTTATATTCTGCCAGACGGCCTCCGAAAACAACATTATATTCGTTGCGGGCCAGGCTCTTGTATTTCTTGTACAGGGCCTGGTTCTTTTCGTCGTTGACGGGATAATACGCTTCTTCGCCAACTTTCCATTCGGCCGGATATTCCTTGGTCACATAGGTTACGGGCTGGCGGCCGAATTCAAAGTGCTTGTGTTCGATGCTGCGCGTATACGGTGTTTCCCGGTCCGTATAGTTCATGACGGCCACGCCCTGATGGTTGACTTCATCATAGCGCTGCGTTTCAAAGCGCAGGCCCCGGTACTCGAGATGGCCCAGGCGGTAGCCGAAATATTCGTCGATAGGACCGGTATAGACGACTTTGCGGGCAATATCGAGATACGACGCCCGTTCCCGGTTGTAGTCGACGCCGGTGCGCACTTCGATGCCCTCGAGGAGCGCGTCGATAAGGACGTTGTAGCCGCCCTTGGGGATGCCCTGGTATTCGTCGTCGAAGTAATTGTTATCAAAGGTATAGCGCACGGGCAGACGGCGGATGATGAAGGCCGGCAGTTCCGTGCAGCTCCGGCCCCACTGCTTTTCCGTGTAGCCTTTGATCAGCTTTTCATAGATATCCGTGCCAATCAGGGAAATGGCCTGCTCTTCCAGGTTCTTTGGCTCCGTGATGCCTGCCGCCCGGCGCTGGCCTTCGATTTTGGCCGCTGCCTGTTCCGGCGTGACGATGCCCCACATCTTGGCAAAAGTATTCATATTGAAAGGCAGGTTGTAGAGCTCGCCTTTGTAATTGGCCACCGGCGCATTGATGAAATGGTTGAATTCGACGAACTGGTTGACGTAATCCCAGACCTTCTTATTCGACGTATGGAAAATATGGGCGCCATAGCGGTGGATATGGATGCCGTCCTTTTCTTCACAATAGACATTGCCGCCGACATGGTCCCGCCGTTCCAGGACGAGACAGCGTTTGCCGGCCTTCTTCATTTCGTGGGCAAAGACACTGCCAAAAAGGCCGCTGCCGACGATGACATAATCATACATAAGAAACCTCCTCTAACAGCTAACCATTCACTGCCGGCACACCGTAGAGGCTTTCGGCCTGGGTGACGGCGCGGCGGATAGCTTTTTCTACGACGTAGGCCGCAATCGTGCCGGTCAGGCTCAGTTCGGCCGAGACATTGCCGACGCTGGCAGCGTAGAGGGAATCGCCGTCGGCCGTCGTGTTGACGGGCCGGATCGTGCGGACGATGCCATTGCTGCCAAGGGCGGCGATTTTCTTCAGCTGGGCCTTATTGAACTTGCCGTTCGTGATGACCGCGCCGATAGTCGTATTCGTCGTCGTGCCGACGGCGCGCTGGGAAAAGAGGGTCGGCGTCTTGCCGTATTCTTCGAGCATGACCCGGCGCGTATCGGCAAAGCCCTGCCCATCGCGGCTGCGCATGCCTGCCAGGATGGTGCCGTCCTTCTTGAGGACATCGCCGACGGCATTGACGGCGACGACGGCGCCGACCTGGAGTTCGCCGACCTGGACGGCATAGGCGCCGAGACCGGATTTCATCATATAGTCCGGACCGCAGAGCTTGCCCACCGTAGCGCCCGTACCGGCGCCATAGCAGCCTTCGCGGAAGACGTTCATTTCTGCCGAAACGCAGGCCTGATAGCCCATGGCCGCATCAGGGCGGACATTGTCGCCGCAGCCCAGGTCGTAGATGCACGATTCGACGACAAGGGGCACTTTGCAGACCCGCGTCTCGAAGCCGATGCCCTTTTCTTCCAGATACTGCATGACCCCTGTCGAGGCGTTGAGGCCAAAGGCGCTGCCGCCGCTGAGAAGGATGGCGTGGATGCCCGAAGCGGCCGCCATGGGGTTCAAGAGTTCCGATTCCCGGCTGGCCGGACCGCCGCCGCGGACGTCGACGGCACAGGGCGCACTTTTCGGGAAAATGAGGACCGTGCAGCCCGTCCCCGCTTCCCGGTTCTGCGCATTGCCCAGACGGAACTGCGAAGCCTGAGCCATTTCCATCAATGTGATTTCATTCATCAATAATCACCTTTCTATTTCATCTTTTCAAAATCTTTCCAGAGCATGCTCGGCTGGATACCCGTATTGTTCTGATACTTGCCGTGCTTGTACGTGTCGTAGTCGCCGTCGATGTCGTGATAGTAGATCTGGCAGATTTCTACGTTCGGATAAATGCGGATCGGCTGGACGCAGAAAATTTCTAAAGTCCAGTAGCCCGCGAAGCCGACGTCGCCGAAACCGGCCGTGACATGGATGAAGACGCCCAGGCGGCCGACGGACGAGCGCCCTTCGAGCATGGGGATGTAGCCGTCCGTACGCGTATATTCATTGGTCCGTCCCAGATAGAGCTTGTTCGGCTGCAGGACGTAGCCCGACTTGGGGATGTAGATGGTCGAAGCCGGATTGGGCTTGGCCATGTCCAGTTCGTGATGATCGTAAACCATCAGCTCATTATGGAGAGAGAGGTTATAACTATTCGGATTGACCCGTTCCGGATGGAAGGGTTCGATAATGATTTCCTTGCCCAGATGCTTGACAATTTCCTTGCCTGATAAAATCATGCGTGCCACTCGCTTTCTGTATAAAGTTCACTCTTTATCATATAGCAAAAATGGTTCGATGTCCACGGCACGGCGGGCCGGTTTTTCCTTGCCTGTCTCAAAAAAGTCCTCGACATAAAAAGTGACTTTCGCCCCTTCTTCGGGACGGACGCGGTACAGCGAGGCCGTACGGAAATAGTACTGACTGCCGTCCTTTTCTTTGAGGAAGCCCGCTTTGCCGCCGGGCAGGATCTTTTCGATTTTCCCGTCATGGCGCTCCTGGCCGGCGTGCTTCTCGCCCATCCAGAAGTCGTGCAGGCTGTCCAGGAGCTCCCGCCGCTTCGGCAGCGGAAAATCCGACGCTTCCGCTTTGGCCAAAAGTTCGCTGCGCACTTTCCAGTGCTGGTCTTCGCGCACTTCCTTCGCCAAAAGATAATGATACCAGGCCATTTTTTCGAAGCCGCCCATGTTCTCCAGGGCTGCCGCCATCTGAGTGAGGAAATTGACCTTGCCCTTCAGTTCGCCGCCGGCAAGGAAAGCCGAAGCCCCGTAACGGCGCATGGCCGCGCTGTCCCCTTCGGCCTGGGCGACGAAGAAGAGGCCCCGGTAGAGGATCCAGTGCTGTTTGTACTTGAGGAGCTCCTCGAAGCGCCGCCGCGCCTCTTCCATCTGCCCCTGGCGCAGCTGACAGAGGGCGATGCGGTAGGAAAACCAAATTTCATTGTCGTGATGTAGGTCCGGGAAGGCATTGAGGGCCTGCTGGCAGAGGGTGATACAGTCGCCGTACTTCTCTTCCTTGACTAAAATGCGGCTCATCAGGGAATACCAGCGTTCCCGGTCCGAAGCCAGCGTCCGCTGGCGGCCCTTGATTTCCAGCGTCTTTTCGTCGCTTGAGAGCAGGTCCGGGTCGAGGCGGCGCAGGTACTGGCCCATGAGGTCCGCCGTGCCGGGCTTCGTCTTCAGGACATCGACCATGCGCCAGACCGCCAGGGTATAGGGTGAATACATTTCCTGGCGGCTGTACTTCAGGATCGAATCGACGGCGCGGCGGAAATCTTCCCACGGGCAGACGCGGGCGTCGAACTTCTGGATGTATAAATAATAGAGGCACCAGCAGTAGATGCCGTGCAGATTGGTGAAATCAGGAAAAGCGATCATCCCGGCCCGGGCGATTTCCCGGCCTTTCTTATAATTTTTCGTCTTGCGCAGGGCGTAGGCATAATAGTAATAATCCCAGCAGGACCAGGAACCGTCCGGCACGGCCTTGCCATACATGGCCAGCACCTCATCATAGCGCCCGTCACGGCAGGCCTGCCGCGCAGCAAAAGAATCCATGTCAACACCTCCGTATTTTTTCACAATGTCGCGTATATGATAAGCCCATTATAGCATAAAAAAAGGGATTGACGCACGCAGATGCTGCTATCGTGCACAATCCCTTTTCTCCTGGAAATATACGTTTTGTAAAAACTCAGAGGAAAATAATCATATCCCCAACCATGATGCGCGGTACTTTCTTTCCTTCCAATGCAATCTGGCCCGGCATTTCCGCTTTCTTGTCGATACCGAAAACGAGCGTGCAGTGGCCGTGTTCCTGCAGCGTATGATTTGCTTCATTGCCTACATCATTGACCTTATATTCTTCATCAGCAATGAGCAGGGTATCACCCGCTTCGACAGGCTGCATCAGCGTCCCTTTTGTATGCGAGACGACCATATTCTCATAGGCATAGGGGACATCACTGTCGAAGATAATGATGCTGTCCCTGATTTTCATAAAAGATAAGACCGAATCGCCGATGGCCGTGATTTTTGCTTCGTACTTCATAAATGAATTCCTTTCTTCGCACAGAAGGCGACTACATGATAAGGGAAATGCCAAGAGTCAGCAGAATCGCCGTAACCGAAGCCAGACACGTCGCTGCCGTATAAGATTTCAAGGCACCGGCTACGGTGAGGCCGAAGTATTCTTTGACGATCCAGAAGCCCGAGTCCGTGACATGAGAAAAACAAATCGCACCGGCGCCGACAGCCAGGCAGACGATAGCCGGATCCAGACCCGGATACTGCGGCAGCAACGGCAGGACGATGCCGGCAGAGGTCATCATCGAGACCGTGGCAGAACCGACGGAAAAACGCATAATCGCTGCAACGATCCAGGCCAGGATCAGCGGGTTCATATGAAGCGACATGAGGATAGCCCCCAGCTGCGTCCCCAAACCGCTGTCCAGCAAAATGCGGTTAAAGGCCCCGCCGGCACCAATGACCAGCAGGATGCCTGCAACTGGTCCGAAAGACTGTTCCGTAAACTTCAGCAGTTCCTTCATGGAGCGGCCGCGATGCAGCCCTAACGACCAGTACGCAAAGAAAGCAGAAATCAGCAGTGCCGTAATCGGATTGCCGATAAAAGCGACGACAGTCCCGATTTCTGTCGCTTTCCACGGCGATAAATCGAAGAGCGTCTTCGAAACCATGATAATCATGGGCAGTAAAATCGTCAGCAAGGTAATGCCAAAGTGCGGCAGTGCTTCATCCGGAACCGGTTCATCCGGTTCCCGCAGGGAATCCAGGTCCGAAGGGATCCGTTTGTGAATCAGACTGGTCCAGAGCGGACCGCCGACAGCCGCACAAATCGTGCAGACGACCAGACCCAGGAGAATGACTTTACCGACATCCGCGCCCAGCGTAGCGACGATAGCCATCGCTGCCGGGTGAGGCGGCAGCATGCAGTGGACGACCTGCAGCGATACGCCGATAGGAACGCCAATGGCAATAATCGACAGCCCTGTGGCCCGGGCCACACTGATGACCAAAGGGATGAGCAGGACGAAGCCGACCTGGAAAAAGACGGGGATGCCCGTAATCAGGCCGACGAACATCATGGCCCAATTCGCCTTCTTCTTGCCGAAGCGGCGGATCATCGTCCGGGCCAGGCGTTCGGCACCGCCCGATGTTTCCAGCATTTTTCCCAGGATACTGCCAAAGCCCAGGACAGTCGCCAAGAAGCCTAAGGTACTGCCCATGCCGGCCTCAATGGACTGGCAGATCTGGAGCAGCGGCATACAGGTCATGAAGCCGACAAAAAAGCAGGCTACGATTAAACTGACAAAGGCATGCAGATGAAGGCGCATAATCAAGAAAACGACGAGGATGATTGCGGCCAGCAAGGTTCCTCCTAAAAATATAATTTCCACCACAAGTCCCCCTATTCGGTCAAATCAAGCCAAGGCAGGTAGGCTGCAGCGCTCTGTGTCATCGCTTGTTCCGCTGCTTTGGCAACTTCTTCAAAACGAGTATTGGCCTCTTGATGACGGGCCAGGAAATCCCGGGCAGCGCGCACGCCGGACGTCGAGATTTCCGTGTTCAGGTTCACCTTCCGGATACCCAGGCGGATTGCTTTCTGCAGGGCTTCTTTGGGAATCCCGGAACTTCCGTGGAGTACCAGCGGAATCGTTACGGAGCGGGCAATGTTTAACAGGCGCTGAAAATCGAGCTGCGGCGTGCCGCGGTAAATACCATGGGCATTGCCGACGGCAACAGCCAGGGCATCGGCTTGGGAAGCAGCGGCAAAAGCCACGGCATCTTCGACCTGCGTATACGTATCGGCGCCCTTCACGACACCCTGACCGTTTTCTTCATTCAAATAGCCCAATTCCCCTTCGACACCGACATCGACAGCATGAGCGAGTTTGGCCACCCAGGCCGTGCGGTAAGCATTCTCCCGGACAGGCAGGCGGGAGCCGTCATACATGACGGACGTAAAGCCTGCCCGGACAGCCCGGATAATCGTCGTTTCATCCTGGCTGTGATCCAGATGGAGGACGACAGGCTGCGCCGACGAAAGACAGTAGAAGCGGACCAGTTCGGCCATCGCTTCCAAAGGCATATGACGGTCATACTTTTCGCCAAACGAAAGGATGACGGCATGCTGGGACGGGCGCGTCGCTGCTAAGACGGCCTGCAGGGATTCGACATTGTAGATATTGAAGGCACCAACAGCAATACCCTTGCGGGCTGCGGAGGCCAACATTGTCTGTAAATTAATGAGCATCGGGCTTCACCTGACTTTCGCCTTACTTCTGATTGAGCATCGCCACGACATCCCGCAGTGTCGTAACAGCCCCTACGTTGCCGGGGAAAATGATATAGGCCATGCCGGGGAATTCGCTTTCTGCCCCTGTTTTCCAAACGGGGATGCCCGGTGCGACCTGGCCGAGGACCAATGCTTTCTTGACACTAAGCCCTTTCGTGCCGACATCGCTGGAAGTGATCCCGCCTTTGGCGATGAGGAAGGCCGGCTGCACGCTCAAGCGGCTGACGATACTGGTAATAGCTTCAGAAATCTTGACAGAAACGCGTAGCGATTCTTCTTCCGAACCGGCATCGAAGCGTTTGCGGCCCGTATAAACAGCGACGGTAGTACCGGCTTTGATAGCTTCTTCTGTGAGGCCGACGATACGCTGCAGTTCCGCTTCCAGTTTTTCCGGTTCCAGGACCAACAAGTGGTTGAATTCAATGAATTTGACATCCTGGCACTGCTGCAGGGCATGGAGCTGATCCGTCGTCTTCTTGACATGTGAACCGATGATGATCAGGCCGCCGTTCGTATTGCCCGGAACGACCAGTTCATCCTTGCTGAGCAGTGCTTTGTCCGGCACATTGCCGATGACTTTAGGCCAGGCAGCGGCCGTACGGAACATGAAGTGTTTCCCTGCCTTCATGGCGCGGACCATGGCGATGGCAAAGACCTGGACGTCCTGGTAATCGACGGCATTGACGATGACTTTATTGAAGTCCCTGACCTCCATCAGCTGCTGCTGGATTGTATCGACGCGCAACGCACGCAGGTCTTCCAGCGAAATGTACGTCGTATCTGCGGCTTTGTACGCACCTTTCGTCTTTTCTTCAATATAAGCACCCATTTCCGATGCATGGTAGCCAAAGGTCTTATCCTTAGCAAATTCCGTTTCCCCTGCCGGTACTAAGTCATCGCCTTCCTGGACATAATGGATATTGCCGATGGTAAAGCGGCCGCCTTCTTTAAAGAAAGGCATCAGGACTTCCCCGTCAAGTGCCGGAGCGCCGCCGGCTTCCAGGGCCTGCCGCAGCGTTTCCGTTTCCAGCGGATAGTGGCCGCGCAGCGTCGAATCACTGCGGCTGATAATCATGAATTCTTTCCCGGTCCTGCGCGCTTCTGCCAGGACCCGTTCCGCAATCGTCTTATGGACTTCCTGCGTATGGGCTGCCGAAAAGGCACGGGAATTCGTCAGGATGAAGAACATCGGCTGAGCTTCAGCGAAGCCGTCGGCAATACTTTCTTCGGACCAGTCCGTATAGACATGGATACCGTTGACAGTCTGTACGCCTGTCGGGTCATCATCGAGGACGACAATTTTTTTATGGAAATCTTTCAGTTCATCCTGCAGCAGATGCTGGGCTTCCTGCGGACTGCCGGCAGGGATACGGGCAAAAATATCGGCTTTTTTTACGTTCATCATACTCTCTCCTTATTCTTCGTTCGTTTTGACAGTGACACCGGAAATCAGTTCATAGAAGCGGACAATGCTGCTGTGGTCATCCATCAGATGGCCCGTCGCTTTCAGGCTGTTCATGATTTGCTGCAGATTGCTGGTCATCAGCAGGGGCAGATCAAGTTTTTTCGCAGTATCCATGACATTATTGATATCTTTCAAATTAATGCGGATCGGTCCGCCCGGCTTGAAATTGCGGCGATACATCATCGGTGCTTTCGCATCCAGGACAGCGCTGCCTGCCAGGCCGCCGCGGATAGCTTCGTAAACCTTCTTCGGATCCGCACCGGCTTTGGTCGCTAAAATAAGCGCTTCAGAAACGGCGGCGATGTTCAAATTGACGATGACCTGATTGGCTAATTTCGTGACCGACCCGCTGCCGTTCGGGCCGACCAGGGTAATCGACGTACCCATGGCTGCCAAGACATCATGGACGTTGTCGACGACAGC
>URLP01000054.1 GCA_900548635.1 uncultured Megasphaera sp. | reverse complement strand
GGTCTTATTCGTCTTCCATTTAGAGCCAAAGCTCTGGTAGACGTTGAATAAGGTATTCTTGGCTACGACATAGCTGCCGCCGACGCCCCAGGTCTTGATGTTGTTCAAGAAGACAAGAGTGTCCACAAGGTCAAATTCAGCCTGAAAAAAAATGCCCCGGCTGAGCAAGAAAGCCAAATCTGGTTCTTCACTCTGCCGCAGGCATTGTAATTTCAATTCAATCTATTTCTTCCAAAAAGCCTCTGCGTTGGCGATGTTCTGACGAATCGTCGCGCAGCAGGCTTTAAATTTTTTCAGTTCGTCGTCAGGCAAGTTGTATTCGATGACTTCTTCGATGCCGTTGGCGCCGATGACCGACGGGACACCGCAGAAGATGCCCTTTTCGCTGTATTCACCGTCCAAAGGAGCGCTGGCGGCCATGATTTTCCGTTCATCACGCAGGACGGCGCGAACCATGGTGGCACCAGTCATGCTGATGCCGTATTCCGTGCAGCCCTTGCCAGAGTATGTGACCCAGCCGGCTTTGATGGTCTGTTCCTGGACCTTGTCTTTATCGAAGACGTAGTTCGGATTTTCTTCCAATTCAGCCAAGGGCTTGCCGCCAAAGTGGATCAGCGACCAGGGGACGATCTGGGAATTGCCGTGTTCGCCCATCATGTAGGCCGAGAAGGAATGGTGGTCCAGGCCGGTCTGCTGGGAAATGGCGCTGACCAGACGCGAGCTGTCGAGACCTGTGCCCGTACCGAAAACGTGCCCCTTGGGCAGGCCGCTCTTCTTGGCGATGAGGTCTGTAATGACGTCGCAGGGATTGGTGATGTTGATGATGATGCCCTTGAAGCCGCCGGCCATAACTTTCGGGATGTAGTCGGCTACCTGAGGTACCGTGAAATGCATTTCATCGTCACGGTTGCCCGAAGCGCAGAGCTTGATGTCGCCGATGGCATTGACGATGACGTCGCAGTCCGCCAGTTCTTCATAGCTGGCAATGGTATAGTTGACACGATGAGGCATAAACATAACGGCGTCCATGAAGTCCTGCCGTTCGCTGACCAGTTTATCATGGTTAACATCACAGAGCTTGACTTCGTCGGCAATGCCTAAGACCCCCAGGTTGAAGGCCACATGGGCACCGACATGGCCCAGACCGATGACACCGACGATACGTTTTTTGAAACTCATAAAAATCCCTCCTTATTCTTATTATATCTATGCTATCAGGAAATCGCCCTGTTGTCTGTTGCAAATACTACGAAAAGTAAAGTGAACTTATACTTTTTTATTTATTTTTTCGGTGTCATCTAATTCCTTATGGTCATAACCTCAAATTCCCACTCCTCTTAAATGGCCTGCAGGCGATGGGGATATCCAGTTCCGCAATAGGAGGTTCGCTCTTTGCAGCATGTCCAGATAATTGGATATCGTCGACTGCGATACTCCTGCCTTGTCACAGATGGATCCTACGCAGGCACAGTTGTCAAACTTCGCCCCTTCCGGTAAATGGATTCCCTGCGGAGGAAAATATTTTTCCGGATTCTTCAGCCATTTCAGGATATTCAGCCGCGTTTCATTCGCGAGTGCTTTGAAGATATCTATTTCGTTCATGCTTTATTGTATCTATTTTTATCGACATGTCAATATATAGATTTGAAAAAATCAAAAAAAGTTGTACAATAGAGAAAAGTTATCAAATCAAGAAAGCAGGTGCTTCTACTATGACAAAAGAAGAAAAACAAAAAGCTGTCACGGCTGCCGGCAATCCAGCCAAACCGACAGGCGAAGCGGGCGAACAGATGCTGGCCCGCATGAATGAAAGCCATGCGCCCCTCACAGCCTGGGGCCTCTCGCACTTCACCTGGCGCGGCGATGAAGCCGTCCTCGACATCGGCTGCGGCGGCGGTGCCAATTTGCGCCGCATGAGCGCCCACGTGACGACGGGCCATCTGACGGGCATCGACTATTCTGCCACGTCCGTCCAGACTTCGCGCCAGACTAATGCCGCTGCCATTGCCGCCGGAAAAATGGAAATCTATGAAGGCTCCGTCGAAAAGCTCCCCTTCCCTGACGGCAGCTTCGATAAAATCACGACCGTCGAAAGCTTCTATTTCTGGCCGGATCCGCCGGAAAACCTGAAAGAAGTCTGCCGCGTCCTGAAACCAGGCGGCACGTTCCTGCTCATCGCCGAAATCTACGAACGCCCGGACCTGAGCCCGGAAACCCGCGAAAACATCCAGCACTACCACCTCTACAACCCGACGCCGGAAACCTTCGAAAGCCTCTTCCGCAAGGCCGGCTTCACGACCGTCAAAGTCCACATCGAACCGAAAGAAAAATGGATCTGTGTAGAGGGCAGAAAATAAAGTTTGTAGCTTTTAGTTTGCAGTTTGCAGCAAAACCAATGCATCTAAATTTCATAGATGATTTCCATGGTAATACCGTCGCTGTTGGGAACGAAACCTGGCCCGGGCCCTGCACGTCTCCGAATCGTGGCTCATGGGCTACGATGTCCGCATGGAACCGGGCACGGATGGTCTGAACAGCACGCTGGCGCCGGACGAAGCGCAGCTCCTCTCCCTCTACCGCATCCTCGACGAAGGCAACAAGAAAGCCGTCCTCGACTTCGTCCGCTTCAAGAATCTCGATACGGCGCCTAAGCCCTAGGCGCTCAAATAGCTGTCAGCTTGATTTTAAAGGCGATCTGCCGCGGCGTTGCCATCTTGTCGAACTGGATGAGATAGGCCATCTTTTCCATATCGACGCTTTTTATCGTGCCGTCGCCGAAGGCCCTGTGATGGACGCGCTGGCCCGTCTGCAGGAGGTCCTGCCGGCGCTGGTTTCGTCCTAATTTCACATCGGTCTTACGGATATATTCCCTCGTCTCTTCGATGAGGGAATCTTTTGCTTTTTCCCTGAATTCCAGGAGCGACGGATCAATGTCGAGGAGGAAACGCGACGGATAACGGAGCCATCCGTCGAAGTCCATCCCTTCGGCTTCCGTCAGATAGAGGCCCTTTTCGGCCCGCGTCATGGCGACGAAGGCCAGGCGCCGTTCTTCTTCCATGGCCTGGCGGGTCCGCGTTTTGCGCGACGGGAAGACGCCTTCGTTGAGACCGCAGAGGAAGACATAGGGAAATTCCAGTCCCTTCGCCGTATGGACCGTCATCAGTTTCACCTTGTCGCCGCTGCTGCCCGCATCCTGATTGGAAAAGAGGGCGATATGGTTCAGGTAGTCTTCCAGCCCCGCTTCTTCGCCGCACGTCGTTTCGTACTCAAAGACGGCCTGCTTCAGCTCCGCCAGATTATCGAGACGGGCCTGATTCCCTTCGGTGCGCAGCATCGCTTCGTAGCCGCTGCGGTCGAGGATTTCCGCGAGGACGCGGGAAATGGGCTTTTCCCGGTAAGTCTGGCTGAATTCGTCGATGAGCTCGACGAAGGCCCGGGCTTTCGTCCCCTTAAAGAGGCCGTCGTCGAGGTTCGCTTCCAGGGCCTGATAAATAGAACACCCGTTTTCAGCCGCATAGTCCTGCAGGAAAGCTACGCGGCGCTTGCCCAGATTGCGTTTCGGCACATTGAGGACGCGCAGGCACGATAAGTCATCGCGAAAGGCGATGAGGCGCAGGTAGGCCAGGGCATTCTTGATTTCCAGGCGGCCGAAAAAGGGAACGCCGCTGTAAATCGTATAGGGCACGTCGGCTTTGAGAAGGGCATCTTCTAAGTTCCGCGTCAGATAATGGGCCCGGTAGAGGACCGTCATCTGCCGGAAAGGGACGCCCTCTTCCCCATGGAGGCGCAGCATTTCCCTGGCCAGGCGCGCCCCTTCTTCCTGCGGCGACGGACAGTGGTCGCAGACGACGTTCTTCCCGGGCGGCAGCATGGGAATGAGCTTCTTGTTCATCCGTTCTTCGTTCTTGGCGATGAGCGAATTGGCTGCGGTCAGGATCTGCGGCGTCGAGCGGTAATTCTTCATCATCATGATGGTCTTCGTGCCGGGAAAATTCCTGTCGAAATCGAGGAGATAGCGGACATCGGCACCGCGCCAGGTATAAATCGTCTGGTCCGGGTCGCCGACAATGAAGAGATTCTTATGGTAATCGCAAAGGACGCACATCAATTCATACTGCAGCATGTCGATATCCTGGAATTCATCGATCATGATGTATTCCAGGCGCTCCTGCCACTTGAGGCGGATGTCGTCGTATTCCTTAAAGATGTAAAGCGTGAATTTGATCAGGTCGTTGTAGTCGAGACCGAAGCACTTCTTTTCCTGATAGAGATAACCGTAGAAAATGATGTCCTGCACCGTGTCGGCCGTGCGGTACTTCTCTTCCAAATTCTGGAGCGACAGGGCAATCAAATCATGATAATAGTCAGGCTTCTTGAAGAGTTTCTGGATTTCGATCATGTCCCGGGCCTTGCTGAAGGTCATGTCCCGCGAAGTCAGGCCCCGTTCTTCATAGATGAGCTGCAGCATCTGGTCGATATCGGCATTGTCGAGGACGAGGAAGCGCTTTGGATACTGGACGGCATGGCTGTCTTCCTGCAGGACAGAGACACAGAAGCCGTGGAAGGTATTGATGTAGCCCGTATCGTCGTCGCCCGTCAGGGCGTGGATGCGCTGGCGCATCTCGTTGGCTGCCTTGTTGGTGAAAGTCACACAGAGGATATTTCCCGGAAGGATGCCGATTTCATCGACCAAATAGGCAAAGCGCCGCGTCAGGGCCCGCGTCTTCCCCGAACCGGCGCCGGCAATGACGCGCACGAAACCTTCCGTCGCCGTCACTGCCGCTTTCTGTTCCTCATTCAGCCCTGCCAAGATATCATCCATCTTACTCTCTCCTTATCGCCTTAAAAATCTTATCTCCATTATATCATACCCAGTAGGCCCTGCGATTTTTAGGAATCAAATCCCAAAACTCCTCAAAAACGCGGTGAATTTGGATTTAACTCCTAACTCCTGTTGGAATTGCAACAGCGTCATGTTCCCTGCTGCGTTATACTAAAGCCATGAAAAGGAGGCGATATCATGAAGGAAGTAAAAGGCAAGGTATTTTCCATCAGCCGCGACAACGCACCGGTAGCAGGCTGCACGATTTCTAAGGAGCTCGTCAACAGCGATGCCTATCAGGTCTTCTATTTTTCCCTGGCAGCGAATACAGACATCAGCCCTGAAATCTACCGCCAGGCCAAGCTCGTCTACGTCAACGACGGCAGCATGAGCCTCTACGGACCGCAGGGTGAAATCAAACTTACGAAAGGCGAAGCCGCCGTAGCCGCCCCAGGTATCCCCGTCGGCATGAAGAGCCGCAGCGGTGCCGTCTATATAGAAATCACCATTGAGGAGGAATCACTTATGAATATCGATGCAGGCAAAATCTTTTCCCTGGCGAACCTCGTCCCCTGCCAGGATGGTAAAATCATCAACCGCGACATCATCCAGTCGCCGAAAGTCAAATTCGTCGTCATGAGCTTCGGCGCCGGCACGGGCCTGGCAGAACACGCCGCCCCCGGTGAAGCCCTGATCTTCGCCCTCGAAGGCAAGGCCGTCATCCGCTACGAAGGCGTCGACTACCCCATCAAAGCCGGCGAAAACTTCGCCTTCGCCAAAAACGGACGCCACGCCGTCACCGCCGACGGACCGTTCAAAATGGCACTGCTGCTGACACTGGATTAACGAAAAAAGGCTGTCGCATAAAGCGACAGCCTTTTTTGTGGTTCGTTTGACGTTTGTCCAAACGATGTGAAAAAAAGGATTGTGCCTGACAGCCAAAACCTCCGTGCGCCTCCCCCTCACACGTCTTCCAGGAAGTTTTTCGGTCTGCAGATATTGAAGCGGCGGTAGAGCCACATGGCGATTTCCAGGGGAATTTTTTCTTCCCGGTTGGCTTTGACGATGGCCTGGTGGAGTTTTTCCCGGTCTGTTTCTTCCGCTTCTGCGAGCATCCGCAGCGTATCGGGCAGCTGCTGACGTACGTACTCAGCCGGCAAGGTCCCGCAGCGACCAAGGTCCGGCGTGACGACGTCGCTGAAAAGCCAGGCCGCCCGGCTTTCTTTTGTATAGTGGTTCCAGTGGAAATGGCCGAAGAACCAGCGCTGATAATGAAGGCGCCCTGCCAGGATATCGAGGAAGCGCGCCGTTTCGCAGTCATCGCCGGGGACGCTGCCAAAAGCCTTTTCTTTCCACGCCTGCGGCGCCGTATGGGTAACGACGTAATCGACGTGCCACTTAGCCTGTGCAGCATTTTCCAAGGCCCGTCTTTTTTCATCAGGAGAAATTTCTTCCTCCGGCCACCAGGAAAGGCCCTGCGTCAAATGATTCCGGTCCGTGGAAGCTGCGCCACCAAGGCAGAAAAAGGTCTGCCCTTCAAGGGTCAGAATCTCGCCGCGCAGGACGTGCATCACGTTGGGCAGGAGACGCTGCACGCGGGCGCCGGCAAAGGTACTGACGGGATACTTTTTTAGCAGCGTATAGTTTTCATGATTGCCGTCGATGAAAAGCACGCGGTACGGCAGGCGGGACAGCCGCGCCAGGCGCGCTTCATCTTCCGCCCGTTTCCCGTCGCCCCAGGGAATCTCAAAGTCGCCGCAGACAAGGATCGTATCCTCTTTCCTTATGGCGATGCCCCGCCGCTGCAGGGCTGCCGCTTCCAACCTTGTCACATCGCCGTGGATATCGCCCGTAAGATAAATCATAAGATGCCTCCTGCTTTACCAGCCCCAGAACCAGCTGACAGCGCCGACGAGCCAGGAAAGGAGAGAAAAGCCGCTTTCAACAGGTTCAGCTTTCAGGTCCACGCTGCCGACGGGCTGGCCGTCATATTTGACGACGGCATGGCCGACGACGCCGCTCTGCGTATCCTTGGCTGAGACGACGTCCGGCAGTTCATAGGTCAGGCTGTAATGCGACGCATCTTCGCCGTGAATGAGGGGATAGTGGATATCGTGAACGGCCTTGACTTCCGTGCGCCCTGACGTACCGCCTTTGACCCAGACGGTATGCTTCGTTTCCTCGGCCTTCGGGCCGTCGGCCAGCTTCACTTCGGAAAAGCCGTAGTCCAGGAGGGTCCTGGCGTCCGTAAAGCGCCCTTCTGCCGTCGGAGAAGCCATGAGGACAACAATCAGGTCCGTGCCGTCGCGCTGGGCTTCTGCGGCCAGACAGCCGCCGGATTCACCGGTCCAGCCCGTCTTGATGCCGATGGCGCCGGGATAAGTACCTAAGAGTTCATTCGTATTTTCCGCCAGGAACGTCTTGCCTGCCGGTGCTTTCCAGTAGACAGCTGCCTTTTTGCGGGCCACCATCTTGCGGAACATTTCATTTTCCATGGCATAACGGGCCAGCTTCATCATGTCCCGGGCCGTCGAATAATGGGTCGGCACGGTCAGGCCGTTGGGATTGTCGAAATGAGTATGCTTCATGCCCAGTTTCTTGGCCCGTGCATTCATACGCTTCGCAAAGGCTGCGACGCTGCCGTCTACTTTGTCGGCCAGGGCCACGGCGGCGCCGTTGTCGGAGACCATGAGCATGCCACCGATCAGTTCATCGCGCGTAAAGACGTCGCCTTCCTTAATGCCGAGAGGACAATCTTCCGTATTGGCCGCATCGTTGAGGATAGGAATCTGCGCATCAGCAGGCAGATTTTCCAGGGCCAGGACAGCCGTCATCATCTTGGTCATACTGGCCGGATACTTGAGGACATCCGCATCCTTTTCCAAAATCACGCGCCCCGTCGAGGCTTCGACGAGGATGTACGACTGAGCCTGCACGGCCGGTCCGTCCGCCGCGGCAGTCCCTGCAAATTGTATGATACTCAGGCAGAGGATAAAGCCCCCTGCCAGCCATTTTCTTACGCTCTTCAATATTTCCTCCACAAAAAAATAAGATAGCCTGCACTCTGCAAGCTATCCCATTATATCATATTTTCCGTACTTCAAAAATCTGCTGTCAGTTATTTTACTGTGCTTCCGGTCCCTGCGGGGCTTCTCCCTGAATAAGAAGGAATTTCCTGCTCTCACGGCGAAAGGATAAAGAGTAAAGAAAAGGAGGTAATTGACATGGAATTTACTGATCTCATTCAACAGCGTTTTTCCTGCAAAAATTTCAGTGACAAAGCAGTGCCGCAGGAAGCACTGGATGCCGTGCTTGCAGCCGGACGACTGGCACCAACGGCGAAGAATCTGCAGGAACAGCATATCTACGTAGCGCAAAAGCCGGAGACACTTGCTGTCATCGACGAAGCGACACCCTGCCGCTATGGCGCAGGCACGGTACTCGTCGTCGCCTACGACCGCAATAACGTCTTCACTTATCCCGGCGGAAAGCACAACTCCGGTGTCGAAGATGCCGCCATCGTGGCCACCCATATGCTGCTGGCCGCCGCCAACGCAGGCCTCGATTCCTGCTGGATCAATTTCTTCAATCCCGAAAAGCTCGCAGCGGCCCTGGGCCTTCCTGAAAACGAAAGCATCCTCATGCTTCTCGATCTCGGCTACAAAGCGGAAAACGTAAAACCCTTGGCACACCATTTCCAGCGCAAACCGCTGAGCGAAACCGTCACTTATTTGTAACAAAATACAATCTTGACTGCAATGTCAAAAGGGCTGCACCCGGGATTCCCTGGGTACAGCCTTTTTTGTGATTCCCCCAATAAATATCGCCTGTATGCGATTTCGTAGGGGCTGCCGCTTGGGGAGCCTGCGTGAATTTTGGATGGCAGCCGGAATTTATGACGAACGACACACAGGTGTTTCATTCGGCAACTTTTGTATCTCCTTTATTCCAAGCCGTCTTTGCGTTCCTGTCATCTTTACCCTTTCGATGCTCTTATGATACCGGAAAAGAGCGGCAGCAAATACATCACAACGTGCCGACCCTTACATCATTTCGTGCCAACTAAGACTCTTTGTTATTGACAAGTGGATTATTTCAATGTAGAATTAAATTATAATCAAAAATAATTATTTATTAATAATTTAGTTTACTAGTTTTGATACATATACAATTATTCAAAACAAGCATTCCCCCTAAGGAGGCACCTAGCATGAGAGATTTGGATATCATCCGGAAGAAAAAAGGGTTCATCAGCGATATGGACGGAGTCATTTACCACGGCAACACCCTGCTGCCCGGAACCAAGGAATTCGTGGCCTGGCTGAAGAAGGAAAAGAAACAGTTTTTGTTTTTGACCAATTCCAGCGAGCGGTCCCCCCTGGAACTGCGGAAGAAATTGCAGGCCATGGGCCTGGACATCGAGGAAGACCACTTCTACACCAGTGCCCTGGCCACGGCCCATTTCCTGAAGATCCAGGCCCCTGGCTGCTCGGCGTACACCATCGGAGCTCACGGGCTGATGAACGCCTTATATGATGCGGGCATCACCTTCAATGACGTGAATCCGGAATATGTAGTGGTGGGCGAAACCACAGGCTACAACTACGAAATGATCGTCAAGGCTACAGAACTGATCAACAAGGGCGCCAAGCTCATCGGCACCAACAGCGATATGACCAGCCCCAGCGACCGGGGCATCATCCCGGCCTGTCGGGCGCTCATCGCCCCCATCGAGCTGGCCACGGGCAAGAAAGCCTATTTCATCGGCAAGCCGAACCCCCTGATGATGCGTACAGGGCTGAAGCATCTAGGTGTCCATTCGGAAGATGCCGTCATGATTGGCGACCGGATGGATACGGACGTAATCGGCGGCGTAGAAAGCGGCATGGAAACGGTGCTGGTGCTCACTGGAATCTCCAACAGGGAGAACATCAAACAGTTCAGCTACCAACCCCATTATATTTTAAACGGGGTCGGAGATATCGTGCCGAAACAGGGGGCTGCAAAGTAGGCTGTCACTAGTCAAAGGAAAGGGGCTGTCGCCTTAAGCGGCAAGCCCCTTTAGTTTTTAGTTATTCACTGACCTCCACGGCATTCTTTTTCTCCTTCGCCCGGTACAGTGCTTTCTCCGCATGCAGCAGCTGGGCGTTGAGACTGCCACTGCCCGCAGTACCTCATCGCCCACTTTATGGCCGTACAGTTCATTGATTTCCTTGAAACGATCCACGTCCGCCATGGCCACCGCCTCACATTGGGCCTGCTGCAGCTGGTCCTCATGCCAGCGGGCCAGCGTCTCCACGCCGCAAATCTTGCCCGTCAGCGCCCGTACCAACGGCTGATAATATATACGGATTTCGCCTTTGCGATGGCCTCGTCCACATGGTTCCTGACATAGTCAGCGATGGCCTTTTCCCTAGTCTGTTCTTCCCTCATCAGAGTTATATTTTGCTTCCTTCCCCTATTGGCTCTCATTGCCGGAGCCCTCTCGTTCTATGTAAATTATGGATATTATATTTTATCACAAAGTGCCATAGTCACTACCCAAAAAGGGCTGCACCCGGGATTGCTCCCGGGCACAGCCCTTTTTGTGGATTGAGAGAGTAT
>URLP01000053.1 GCA_900548635.1 uncultured Megasphaera sp. | reverse complement strand
GAGGCGCTCGGCGTCTTCTGCCGCCGGGAAGAAGGCCGCTGCCGCATGGCCGTCGCCGGTATCGCCGGCAAGAAGGTCGACATGACCAAGCGCATCACTATCGGTACGAAGTACCCGCGCATCGCCCGCGGCTATTTCGAAGCTCATCACCACAGCGTCGACATCATCAAGCTCAACGGCTCTGTCGAACTGGCGCCGCTCGTCGGCCTCTCCGACGTCATCGTCGATATCGTGGAAACGGGCAATACCTTAAAGGCCAACGGCCTGGAAGTGCTGCAGTACTTCATGGACTTCAGCGCCCGCATGATCTGCAATCCCGTTTCCTTTAAGATGAAATATGATGAAATCCAGCAGCTCATGGATGTCATCCGTGAACACAGCATGAAGGCATAAGCAAGAGAACTAAGGGGGAGTTTCAATTGGAATGGATAGATGTACCCAGTGAAGGGTTGACCTTACGCGACATCCGCCGCATCACGAAACGCGATCAGGCGGAAAATGAAGACATCCGCAAAGCTGTAGAAGGCATTTTGGCGGACATTGAAAAACGCGGCGACGCTGCCGTCAAGGAATATACGAAGCGCTTCGACGGCGTCGACCTCGATAATTTCCTCGTCACGCCCGAAGAAATCGACAAGGCCGTGGACATCGTCGGTCCCGATTTCATGGCTATCCTCGAAGAAGTGGCGGCCAACATCCGCGCCTATCATCAACGGCAGGTGGAAAAGACCTGGATTGATACCTTCCGTCCCGGCGTCCGCTTAGGCGCCAAGTTCACGCCCATCCAGCGCGTCGGCGTCTACGTCCCGGGCGGCACGGCGGCTTATCCGTCGACGGTCCTCATGGACACCATCCCGGCCCACGTCGCCGGCGTCCCGTCCATCGCCGTCTTCACACCGCCTGCCAAAGACGGTTCCGTCAACCCGTACATCCTGGCTGCGGCCCACGTCGCCGGCGCCACGGAAATCTATAAAGTCGGCGGCGCTCAGGGCATTGCCGCTGCCGCTTACGGTACGGAAAGCATTCTGCCGGTCTTCAAGATCGTCGGCCCGGGCAATGCTTATGTCGCCATGGCCAAGCGCCTCGTCTTCGGCACCGTCGGCATCGACATGATTGCCGGCCCGAGCGAAGTCGGCGTCCTCGCCGATCATGACGCCAACCCCGTCTGGGTCGCAGCCGATCTCCTGGCCCAGGCCGAACACGACCGCCGCGCCGCTGTCTTCCTGGTCACGCCGAACGCATCCTTTGCAGGCGAAGTCGAAGCCGAAGTACAGCGCCAGCTCGAAGAACTGCCGCGTAAAGACATCGCTGCCGAATCGATCGAAAAACACGCCAAAATCTTCATCGTCAAGGATAAGGACCAGGCCGTGGAAATCATGAACCTCATCGCGCCGGAACACCTGGAAATCGCCTTCAGCGACGCAGAAGACTACGTCTCGAAGATCGTCAACGCCGGCGCCATCTTCATCGGCCAGTACACGACGGAACCCCTCGGCGACTACTTCGCCGGCCCGAACCACACCCTGCCGACGATGGGCACGGCGGCCTTCTCGTCGCCCCTGGGCGTCTATGATTTCGTCAAGCGGAGCAGCCTCCTGGAATACAACAAGGACGCCTTTACGGCCGTCGCCGACAAGGTCATCCGCTTTGCCAATGTTGAAGGATTGCAGGCACACGGCCTGGCAGTAAGGAGGAGAATCGATGAAAAATAATTGGCTCCGCAAGACCATCCGTTCCTTTGAACCCTACGTCGTCCCGGAAATCCGGGAACATACCGTCATCAATGCCAACGAAAGTCCGTACAACATCTTTGATTTTCCAAAAGTGAAGGAAGACTTTTTAGCACGTCTGGCGAAAACGCCGTCCTATCACTATCCCGACCCCTTCGCCGAAGAACTGCGGGCAGCGTTGGCCAAATACGTCGGCTGTAAGGCTGACGAAGTCCTCGTCGGCAACGGCGGCGATGAAATCATCAGCCTCATCATGAATACCTTCCTCGACCCGGGCGACACGCTCCTGACGCACACGCCGACCTTCGACATCTACGGCATCGACGCGGAAGTCCTGGGCGCCAAAGTGATCACCGTGCCCGACCTCGATGGCTACCGCCGCGACCGCGACGCCTTCCTTGCGAAAATAAAAGAAGTCCAGCCGAAAGTGACGGTCCTCTGCAACCCGAACAACCCGACAGGCGAGCTCCTGCCCCTGGATTACGTGGAAGCACTCTTGAAAGCGGCGGACAACCTTGTCGTCATCGATGAAGCGTACCTGGAATTTGCCGGCGCACCGAGCATCATCACCAAGCTCAGCGAGTACGACAACCTGATCGTCATCCGCACGCTCTCGAAAGCCTTCGGCCTGGCTGGCTGCCGCGTCGGCTACGGCGTCGCTCAGAAAGAAGTCATCGACGCCCTGGGCCTGACGAAACTGGTCTACAACCTGAACATCCTCTCCCAGGATGCGGCCCTGGCAGCCATGGACTATGCCGACGAAATCCTGGCTCACAACGTGCCGCCGACGATTGCCGCGCGCCAGCGTTTCTGCGAGGCTCTGGCAGAGGTGCCAAACCTGACGGTCTATCCGAGCGCGACGAACTTCGTCCTCGTCCGCGTCCCCGACGGCCCGGCCATGGTCGAAGCCCTGCACCGGGCAGATATCTGTGTCCGCTCCTATAAAGCGGCAGACCTCAAGAACTGCCTGCGCATCACCATCACTACAGACGACGTGGCCCAGAAGGTCGCCGCCGTCATGAAAGAGGAGGCGGCCAAAGATGCGTAGTGCACAAGTAGAACGGGAAACGGCAGAGACCCAGATCGCCGTCTCTTTGAACATCGACGGCTCCGGCACCTTCGGCGGCACGACGGGCATCGGCTTCTTCGACCACATGATGAACCTCCTGGCCTGCCACAGCGGCATGGACATTACCCTCCACGTCCACGGCGACCTCGACGTCGATACGCACCATACCCTCGAAGACCTGGCCATCGTCTTCGGCGACGCCCTGACTAAGGCCCTGGGCGACAAGAAGGGCATCAACCGCTACGGCATGTTCTACTGCCCGATGGACGAAGCCCTGACGCGCGTCGTCATCGACCTCAGCGGCCGGCCTTATCTGGTCTATGATGTGAAATTGAATGTCGAACGCATCGGCGCCTTTGAAACGGAAATGCTCAAGGAATTCCTCTACGCCCTTGCCGTCCACGGCCGCATGAACCTGCACGTCACCAATCTTTACGGCGAAAATGCCCACCACATCGTAGAATCGATCTTCAAGGGCCTGGGCCATGCCTTAAAAGAAGCCGTCCGCATCGAAGGGGACGAAACGAGCGTCTTGTCGACAAAAGGGGTGTTATAAATGAAAGTTGCAATCATCGATTATGAAGTTGGCAATCTGGCCAATGTCTATAATGCCTGGAAGCGCCTGGGTATCGAAGCCGTCATTACCCGCGACCCGGCGGTCATCCGCGACGCCGATATGGTCGAACTGCCCGGCGTCGGCGCCATCCGCGATGCCATGGGCAACCTGCAGAAATTCGACCTCATCCCGCTCCTGCAGGAACAGGTCAAGAGCGGCAAGTTCTTCATGGGCGTCTGCCTGGGCATGCAGGCCCTCTTTGAAAAGAGCTACGAAGGCGGCACGTACGACTGCCTTGGCTTTTTGCCCGGTGAAATCGTGCCCTTCCACACGAAGCTGAAAGTGCCCCACATGGGCTGGAATGAACTGGAATTCCGTCAGGAACACTGGCTGCAAAAGGATTTGCCGGCGCATCCGTACGTCTATTTCGTCCATTCCTACCACAAAGCGCCGGCCGACACGCCCGACGTCATCGCAACTGCCGACTACGGCCAGCCCGTACCGGCCATCTGCGGCAAGGACAACGTCCTCGGCTTCCAGTTCCATCCGGAAAAGAGCGGCCGCGTCGGCGAACAGCTCCTTAAAAACGTCGTCGCTTATGTCATGAAGAAAGGGTGAGACTATGATCGTATTTCCTGCTATCGATATCCAGAACGGCCACGCCGTCCGCCTGCGCCAGGGCGTCAAGGACGACAGCACGACGTATTTCGAAAATCCCGTCGACGCTGCCGTCAAATGGTGTGACGAAGGGGCCATGTTCCTGCACGTCGTCGATTTGGACGGCGCTTTTTCGGGGAAATTGAGCAATGCCTCGATCATCGCCGCTATTTGTGACGCTATCGACATTCCCGTAGAAGTCGGCGGCGGCATCCGCAGTGAAGAAGCCATCGAAACCTACCTCGACGCCGGCGTCAACCGCGTCATCATCGGCTCGAAGGCTGTCGAAGATGCGGACTTCATCACGGCCATGGCCAAGAAATACGGCTCGTCCCTGGCCGTCTCCATCGATGCCAAAGGCGACGTCGTCGCTACCCGTGGCTGGGTCGACGGCAGCGACAAGAAAGTCCTGCCCTTTGCCCAGTCCATGCTCGATATCGGCATCAACACGCTTGTTTATACGGACATCAGCCGCGACGGCATGCTTACGGGACCGAATTTTGAAATGCTCAGCCAGCTCCAGCAGCTGCCTTTCATCCGCCTCATCGCCTCCGGCGGCATGAGCAGCATCGACGATCTGAAAAAATTACAGGCCATGGGCGTCTACGGCGCCATTACGGGCAAAGCGCTCTACGAGGGGAAAATCACGATGGCCGAAATCCGTGCTTTAGGGGGAATGTAACATGTTGGCAAAACGTATTGTACCGTGCCTCGACGTGCGCGACGGCCGCGTCGTCAAGGGCAAGCAGTTCAAGCATATCCAGGACGTCGACGATCCGGTCAAATTAGGGAAATTCTATTCCGACCAGCTCGCAGACGAACTCGTCTTCTACGATATTACGGCGACTCATGAAAAGCGCCATATCTTCATCGACGTTGTCCGCGCCGTAGCCGAAGCGATCACCATACCCTTTACCATCGGCGGCGGCATCAGCAGTATCGATGACTTCCACCAGGTCCTGCGTGCCGGTGCCGACAAGGTGTCCGTCAACTCCGCCGCCGTGCGCCGGCCGGAACTGATCCGCGAAGCGGCCCAGCGCTTCGGCAGCCAGTGCGTCGTCCTCTCCATCGACGCCAAGCGCGACAACCACGGCAGCTGGCAGGTCTATGTCGAAGGGGGCCGCAAGAATACGGGTATCGACGCCATCGCCTGGGCCAAACAGGGCGTCGCCCTCGGAGCCGGTGAAATCTGCATGAACTCCATGGACGCCGACGGCGAAAAAGCCGGCTTCGACTTGGAACTGAACCGCCGCCTGGCGACGGAATTGCCCGTACCGATCATCGCTTCCGGCGGTGCCGGCACGATGCAGGATTTCAAAGACGTCTTCGATGTCGGCGTCGATGCCGCCCTGGCCGCTTCGGTCTTCCATTTCGGCCAGATCGACATCCCCGATTTGAAACAGTATTTACAGGGACAGGGAATTCCCATGAGAGGGGCAGAAGTATAATGGAAAGTGTATCCATGAAAGACATAAAATTCGATGAAAAGGGCCTCGTGCCGGCTGTCGTCCAGGAAGCGTGCAGCGGCAAGGTCCTGATGGTCGCCTATATGAACGCGGAATCGCTCGCAAAGACCGTCGAAAGCGGCGACGCCTGGTATTACAGCCGCAGCCGCCAGCAGCTCTGGCATAAAGGGGAAACGTCGGGCCATTTCCAGCACGTCCGCTCCATCGCCGTCGACTGCGATGCCGACACGATCCTCCTGGTCGTCGACCAGATCGGCGCTGCCTGCCACACAGGCCACAAATCGTGCTTCTTCCGTTCCATGACGGAATGGGAAAAGACCTATACGGGCAATCTCTCCATGCTTTCGGACCTGCGCGAAGAAATCAGCGACAAGCGCATCCATCCGACGGAAAAATCCTACACGGCCTACCTCCTGCAGACGGGCATCGACAAGATCTGCAAGAAAATCGGTGAAGAATCGTCGGAAGTCATCATCGCTGCCAAGAACGCTGACCCTGTCGTCAAGGACACGTCGGCGGAAGCGGAAAATCTCCGCCTGGAAGTCTGCAAGGAATCGGCGGACCTCCTCTATCATCTTTCCGTCCTCTGGGAAGATACGGGCGTCACGGTCAACGACGTCATGAAGGTCCTGGAAGAACGGTCTCATGTCAAAGGCAACAAGAAGACTGTCGGCCATTTGGACAAAACATTTTAAGATAAAGAAGGAAAGTCGCCATGAAGAAAGTGATTTTTGACGTCGACGGCGTCCTGCTCAGCGAAAAACGCTATTTTGATGTCTCCGCCCTGGTCGTCTGGGAATGGTACTACAGCCCGCGCTATATGCACCTCAAGCCGGAACGGCTCACGGCGGACCTCGACGACGGGACCATCGCTGCCCTGCGGGCCCGCTTCTGGAAAAATGATGAAATTCTCCTCTGGCTGAAGCAGCACGGCGTCAACAGCAACTGGGACATGGTCCACGCCCACATCGTCGTCACGCTCTGGCTGATGCTGGAACAATACATGGCCGACCACGGCCGCCTCGACGCTGTCCTGAAGACGAACGACGATGTCCAGTACCTGGGTTCGCTGCTCAGAGGCTACGCCGTGCCGACGGCCGATGAAGTCTGCCGCCGCCTGAAGAACGTCGTCCCCGACCGGGCCGGCAAGGACGAAGTCTTTACGTATCTGACCAATGCCGTCCAGTCCTCTCTGGGGCCGAGCTCGCGCCAGTGGACGCCCCTCGCATCGCCTTTGTGGCAGCTGGAATTCGAAGCCTTCCAGGACTGGTACTTCGGCGATGAACTCTATGAAAAGACCTACGGCAAGAAGCCGTATGCCCCGGGCAAGCCGGGCTTTTTGACGCGCGAAGAACCGCTCGGTACAGTGAGCGGCATCCGCCTCATGTTCCGGGAACTGAAGAAAAGGGGCTACAAGATTGCCATCGCCACGGGCCGCTCGCGCATGGAAATGGAAATCCCCTTCCAGACCTACGGCTGGCTCGACGAATTCGATGAAAATTATGTAGCCACTTACAGCGACGTGGAAGAAGCGGAAGCCATGCTGCACATGTCCCTGGACAAACCCAATCCCTTTGCCTATTATCTCGGCGCTTTCGGCAAGAATAAGAAGCATTATCTCGACTACGTCAATCGTCCCGACGACTTCAAGAAGGGAACCTACTACGTCGTCGGCGACTCCCTGGCCGACGTCTGGTGCGCCCGCGCCATGGGGGCCACGATGATTGCCACCCTGACAGGTATCGACGGCGCCGCGGCCAAAGCGATGTTCCAAAAAGAACACGTTCCGTACATCATCGACTCCGTCGAAGATATCCTCAAGATTTTGCCGTAACGAAAGGGAAGGGAAACATGAAAATTACAGCTATTGAAATCGGAAAGATCGCCATTCCTTTGAAGACGCCTTTCATTACGGCCCTGCGCCGCGTCGATGTGGCCGAAGATCTGATCGTCTGCGTCCGCACGGATGACGGACACGTCGGCTACGGCAACGCGCCGACAGCCACGAGTCCGTGGCCGCTGCCGTGAAGAATACCCTGGGGCCGCAAATTATCGGCATGGACATCGACGACCGCGAAGAAATATTGGAACGCATCCAAAAGGGCATGGTCCACAACACGTCGGCCAAGGCGGCCCTGGACATCGCCGTCCATGACCTCTTCGGCCAGCGCTACGGCATGCCCCTTTACCGCTTCTTCGGCGGCCGTAAGCAGCGCATCGCCTCGGACCTGACGATCAGCGTCAACGAACCGGCGACGATGGCCGCCGACGCGCAGAAAGCTGTCGCTGCCGGTTACAGCCATTTGAAACTGAAAGTGGGCATTGAGCCGCGCCTTGACTTTAAGCGCGTCGCGGCCATCCGCAAGGCCGTAGGCCCGGATATCACGATCCGCCTCGACGCCAATCAGGGCTGGAAGCCGAAAGAAGCGATCCGCCTCATCCGCCGCATGGAAGAGGCAGGCCTTGACATCGAACTCGTCGAACAGCCTGTAGCCGCTGCCGACTTCGACGGTCTGAAAGAGGTCACGGACAACGTCATGACGGACATCATGGCCGATGAAGCGGCCTTCAGCACGCGCGATGTCTTCCGTCTCCTTTCTATGCGGGCCTGCGATTTGATCAACATCAAGCTGATGAAGGCCGGCGGCCTCGCCCCGGCCGCCCAGATCGCCGCCATGGCAGAAGCGTCCGGCGTAGGCTGCATGATGGGCTGCATGCTGGAAAGTAAAGTCGGCATCACCGCAGCTGCAGCCCTCTCGGCCGGCAAGGGCATCATCATCAAGAACGACCTCGACGCTGCCGACCTGATGGCCGCCGACCCCATCCGGGGCGGCATCACCTACGAAAAAGACGAACTCCTCCTCCCCGATGCGCCGGGCCTGGGGATAACAGGAGTTGAGGGGCTCCACACCCATTGACACGAGGAAAGACATTTTTTATAATAAAAAAAGCATAAAGGGGATAGAACCCTTTTGGGCTGTCGCGCCATGCGGTCAGCCCTTTTAGTTTGTAGTTTTTTATGGGAGGCAATATGCGTTTACGAAGAAAACCGTGGATTGACGAGGCGATTAAGGAGTACAGTGATTTTCTCCATCTCGAAAGCTGTGAAAGCTATAAGGGGAAATGGCGCACGCTCTTCAAGGACCCCGACGCCCCGCTCTGGGTCGAATTGGGGACAGGGAAGGGGAACTTCATTTCCCAGATGGCCCAGATCCATAAAGATGTCAATTTCATCGGCATCGAGATCCAGGTCGGCGTCCTTTACTATGCCGGCAAGAAGTGTGCCGCTGCCGAAGTCGGCAACGTCCAGCTCCTGCGCTTCGACGTGGCCCGCCTGGAAGATATTTTCGCGCCCGGCGAAGTGGACCGCTTCTTCATCAATTTCTGCGATCCCTGGCCGAAGAAGCGCCATGCCAAACGGCGCCTGACGTACCGCGGTTTCCTCGACCGCTATGCCCGTCTCCTCAAGGAAGGCGGCCAGATTTATTTCAAATCCGACAATGCCGGACTGTTCGATTTTACCCTGGAAGAATTCAAGGCGTGCGGCTGGCCGCTCTCGGAAGTGACCTACGACCTGCACAATAGTCCCATCCTGAACGAAGCGATGACGGAATACGAAGCCAAATTCAGCGCCAAGGGACAGCCTATTTTCCATTGTGTCGCTACGCGTCCGCAGGAAGTGATTGATCATGTTGTCAAAAAAGATGAATGCCGAGACGAAGAGACGGCGGAATAATCTGCTCTTCATGCTGGCTGTTTTTGCCCTGCTCATCGTCATCGGTCTGGAAAATATCCTCAGTTCGACCTTCGTCCTCGACGACGGGGGCTCGATTTTCGGCTACCTGGGCAAGCAGCTCGGCTTTTTAGGCATGGGTATCGCCGCCGGCGCCCTCGTCTGGCACGCAGGCTATCAGTTTTTGCGCCGTTGGTGCGGCCTTTTTGCCGTCATCAGCGCCCTTTTGCTGCTGGCCGTCAAGGCCGTGGGCATCACCGTCAACGGGGCCCAGCGCTGGCTCGGCTACGGCGCCGTTTCTTTCCAGCCGTCGGAATTTGCCAAGCTCGCAGCTATCGTCTGCATGGCCTCATCCCTGGCTTTTTATCTGGAACGGCACGGCAATCGGGAGCTGATGAACCTGCACCTGCGCAATCTCCTGCGCCTGACCCGGGCCGAGGCTGTTTTCCCGCCGCTGAAGCGCTTTTTTGAACGTCTTTTCCGGTATTATGCCTTTCTTATTTTCCTGCCGCCGGCGATTCTGGCGCTCCTCGTCTTTACCCAGCCGGATGCCGGTACGGGAATCGTCATTTTTATGCCTGCCGCCCTGATGTTTTTCTGCAGCGGCATGCCTCTTTTCCATTTCAAGCTGACGCGGCGGCGCGTCATCATCATCGGCATCGCCGTCGTAGTGCTCGGGGGCCTCTTCTGCTCGCTCCTGACGCATTCCTATCAGTGGACGCGTATCGTGACCTGGATCGATCCCTGGTCCTACAGCCAGAGCAGCGGCTACCAGAGCGTCCAGAGCCTGATCGCCATCGGTTCCGGCGGCGTCTTCGGTCAGGGGTTGGGCACGGGCATCAGTAAATTCAATTACCTGCCTGAAGCGCATACGGACTTTGCTTTTGCGATCATTGCCCAGGAATGGGGCTTTATCGGGGCGATTATCGTGCCCGTCCTCTTTTGCTGCCTCCTCTCTTTGGGCGTCCGTACGGCCGGCCAGTGCCGCGATTATTTCGGCATGTTCCTCTCCCTGGGAATCACCTTTTCCCTCTGCGGTCAGGGCATGGTCAATATGAGCATGGTCACCAATCTTTTCCCTGTCGTCGGCGTACCATTGCCCTTTATCAGCTACGGCGGCTCGTCGCTCATCCTGAACATCATCTCAGCGACGCTCCTCCTGCGCATCGCTTACGACAACTTCTGTGACGCCGAACGCCGCCAGGCCGGACCCTTGGGGCAGAAACCTGTCTGGTCGATACGGGAAGGGGTATCTCGCTGAGCGGCTTTCCCGTTATGCACCCGTGCTTTTATCGTGTCGTTCATCGTAGGCCGTTCATCGTTCATCGCCGTAGGGGCCGCCGCCTCTGCTGT
>URLP01000052.1 GCA_900548635.1 uncultured Megasphaera sp. | reverse complement strand
TGGCGGAGAGCGTGGGATTTGAACCCACGATAGAGCGTTCGCCCTATACATGATTTCCAATCATGCTCCTTCAGCCACTCGGACAGCTCTCCATGGCTTACACATTGTTTGATTATGCAGTTGTTTGATGCCCTCGGGATCGACATCCAATGTGTAAAAATATGGTCGGGGCGACAGGATTTGAACCTGCGACCTCTTAGTCCCGAACCAAGCGCGCTACCAAACTGCGCTACGCCCCGTTACCTGACTTGTATATAATACCATATTCAGGAAAAAAGTCAAGCTTTTTTGTGGATCCGCTTCCAGATAAAGCCGCCGCCGACCGTCACGATGAGCAGAATAATCTTCAAGGCATCGGGATTATTGGCTGCCAGGCTGACGTACTGAGCCAGATAATGGTCCGTCGCCATCATGCCGCCCGAGGCCCAGCCAAGGATGGCGCCGCCAAGATAGATGAGGATAGGAAATTTATTCATCACTTTGACGACAATCGTGCTGCCGAAGATGATGATTGGCACAGAAATGAACATGCCCAGCATAAGCAGGCCCCAGTGATTGTTCGTGACGCCGACGATGCCCAACACGTTATCCAGGCTCATCAGGGCGTCAGCCATAATGATCGTGCGCACAGCGGCCCAAAGGGAATCTTTCGCTTCAACGTGAATGTCTTCTTCTGACGCATCGTCCGCACCGATGAGCTTGATGCCGATGATGATCAGGAGAATGGCGCCAACCGTCTTCAGGAAAGGAATCTGGAAGAGCCAGGAAACGATGAAGGCCATGATGAAACGCAGACAAATCGCCCCGGCCGTCCCGTATAAAATAGCCCGCTTCTGCAAATGTTTGGGCAAATTTTTGGCTGCCATGCCGATGACAATGGAATTATCTCCACCCAAAGCCAAGTCGATGAGCACGACCTGCAAAATCATAGTAACATCAAAAACAAGCGTCGATTCTAACCCTTCCAAGGAAAAGCCTCCCTTACTAAATTATCTTCCCTATTATAAAGTATTATAAGGATTGTGGCAAGGAAAAAGAGCTGTTGCTTTACGCAACAGCTCTTTTGTGGTTCGTTTGACGTTCGTCGTTCATCGAAGTTTCACACAAATCCAGGACAGGCCTGTTCACAGGATTCTGGCGGGCGCCCGGTTATGGGCGCCCCTACGCCGAACTGCGGACTGCGAACTGCGCTTGTTTATGACGACGAACGATGAACGACCTACGACGAACGAATTATTTCACGATGACCGATACGCCGTCGGGGATGACGGTGATTTTCGGATCTTTGTTGCCTTTTTTCGCCATGATTTCTTTGGCCATGGCCAGGGCTTCGTCGATGGAAGAAGCGTATTTCATATGCATGTCTTCGATCATCTGCTGCGGTGCTTTCGTAACCATGATGATCGTGAATTTCAAGAGCATGCGCATGAGGATCTGCGCTTCCCACTGGTCGAAGACCGTTTCATTGCGGCCGCGGGCCAAGATTTCGTCCATCGCTTTCTGGATGGAATCAGCGTTTTTCAGGTTGTTGTAGAAATCTTGGCCGTCGGAGCAGGCCGAAACGTCGATAATGACGCCGCCTTCTTTGCAGGTCGCTTCGGCAGCCGTCATGCCTTTGACGGACTGGTAGATGTTCTGGTCCAACGGATAGCCGCCGTTCGTCGTGATGACGATGTCTGCCGGGACGGCCTGGACGCCGGCCAATTTCATTTCAAAATCAGCGCCGGCATAATGCGCTTTTTCTCGGTCGCCCGCAAAGGCAGCGATGACTTTCTTGTCCGCGTCGATGACAACGTTGCAGATGAAGGCCAATTTCGCCGCTTTGGCAGCGTAGAGCATATCTTCATGGATTGGGTTGCCTTTCAGGATACCTGTACGGGCCTTGGGGCTGTTGATGAATTCCGAGCAGTGGTTGGCCAGGACCGTGACCTTGCTGGCGATGCCAGGCAGGACGGATTTGCGGCCGCCGGACATGCCTGCGAAGAAGTGCGGTTCGATGAAGCCTTCAGAAATGAGCAGGTCTGCGTTAGCTGCGACTTTATTGATGCGGCAGTCCCCGCCGGACGGCAAGGTACCGATGCTGACCATATCTTCGTCGTTGCGGCTGACATGGATGACAAATTTTTCATGTTCTGCAATTTCTTTACCGTATTTGGCAACTAGTTCTTCATGCGTCGTGGCGCGGTGCATGCCCGTCGCAATGAGGATGGTAATGTCGATGTCCGGATTGCCTTTGCGCAGTTCTGCTAAAAGTTGAGGCATGATGATATGGCTCGGTACGGGGCGGGTATGGTCACTGGAAATAATGACGCAGTTTTTCTTGCCTTTTGCCAATTCGCTCAGTTTCGGGCTGCCGATAGGATTGGCCAGGGCGTCGGCGACGAGTTCTTCTTCCGACTTCGGTGCTTTGTATTCATGAGCGTGGGAGACGAGGACACCGGCGACCTGTTCTTCCGGGAGTTCAAATTCGATTTTTTCTTTGCCAAAAGGGAGGGAAAATGTAGGCATAGGTGCACATCCTTTCTGTAATAACCTCTAACTATATAAACATTCTGTTTTGGAATCTGAAAAAGAAGAAAGGGCAAAGCCTTTCACCTTGCCCTTTTCCTTTAGTATGTCATCGTGAATTATTCTTCGACAGGTACTTCGTCGTTGATGCTGACAACTTTGCCCGGATTCATGATGTTCTTCGGATCCAGTGCTCTCTTGACAGCTTTCATCATCTTGAGTTCAACCGGGTTGGTGTATTTTTCAAGAAGAGCTTCACGTTTGTAACCAATGCCGTGTTCACCGGAGAGACGGCCGCCGAGTTTGTAGACGAGAGCGTAGATTTCGCCCTGAATCTTCGGAAGCATTTCTTCCCATTCTTCCTGAGTACGGTCATCTTTCAAGATATCGATATGGACGTTGCCGTCGCCGCAGTGGCCAGCGCAGTGCATTGCGACCTTGTATTTTTCGCCGAGGCGGGAAATCTGCTGTACAGCACCCGGGATTTCCGTCATCGGAACGACGATATCTTCCATGGAGAAGACTAAGCTGCGAGCACGGTCAGCTTCGAGGTATGCTTTACGGGATTTCCAAATAACAGCCGGGTCAGCAACCAAGGAGTCGATAGCGTTGTTGTCTTCAGCGAGTTCAACGATTTTTTCGCACTGATCCATGAGGACGTCTTCGTTGTCGCCAGCAATCTGGATGATGATGTAGTTACCATTTTCAGATTTCGGCAGTTTTTCATCGAGGAAGACTTCGACCTGTTTGATGGAAGCGTTATCCATGAATTCTACGCAGACCGGAGTGATACCAGCGTTCATAACTTTCGGTGTCAAAGCGATAGCGTCGTCGAGGTTGTCGAATACAACCAGGAGGTCCTGCTGATATTTCGGGAGAGCAACCAATTTGAGGTAAACTTTGGTGATGATACCAAGAGTACCTTCAGAACCAACGAAGAGGTGCATCAGCATGTAGCCGGTAGCGTTCTTACGGAATTTACCGCCGAGAGTAACGACTTCGCCACTCGGAGTAACGACTTCCATGCCCATGACCTGGTCACGAGTTACACCATATTTAACAGCGCGGTTGCCGCCAGCGTTGGTTGCAACGTTGCCGCCGATGAAGCAGGAGTCCCCACTGCAGGGGTCGCCGCCGTAGAAGAGGCCTTCCTTCTGGACTGCATCCTGGAGGACAGACGTCGTAACACCAGCTTCGGAAACACAAACCATGTTGTCTTTATCGATTTCGAGGATTTTGTTCATACGTTCAATGGAGATGATGACGCCGCCGAACGTAGCAACAGCACCAGCTGCCAGGCCAGTACCAGCTGCACGCGGAACCATGACCGTATCGTTATCGTAGCAGAGCTTAACAACTTTAGAAACTTCTTCAGTAGTAGCCGGCAGAACAACGACCTGCGGTTCTTTCATGTAATGGGGGTCCGTTACTTCGTCATGGGAATACGGTTCGAGTTTATCTTTGTCCGTATAAACATACTTTTCGCCGACGATCTTTTTGAATTCTTCAATTAACTCCGGAGAAACTTTACCTTTTGCCATAATACATACCTCCAATAAGTAAATTAATAAGTCTTACGCTTATTTCTGCATCCAGGGCAGTGCCGCTGGATTTTAAGACCGAATATAACGAAAGTCTAAAATGTGATGTCATTTTTATCTTCCGTTTATCTCTTACGGGTATTATTATACTCTACTTCCTCATACATGTAAATTACATTTCCACATTTTACATATATCACTTTTCGATTGATTCATCATGTATTATGCAGACTTATCATAAGGAGAGCCGTTTTTTTCATAAAATCCTGAAAAATGCCGGAAATAAGCTATTTTTTCCGACTTTCCTCTTTCTTTATCATGCTTTTAAGTAATAATATATTATTCCCGTAAGGAAATGTTTCGTATAGAGAACATTTCATAAGCAATTATATCACATTGTTTCAAATAGAAAAAGGTATGCTGCATCGGGATGCAGCATACCTTTTAATTCTTACCTGTTATATGCAGTTTTTACTGTATACACTTACTTATACTCAGTTTACCAGGAAAGGAACGATGCTCGGAGCGATGATGGTAATGATACCTGCGATGATGAGCATGAACAGGCAGTAACCAAAAGTACCGCGCATGATTTCGCCTTCCTTGCCGTCAACAACAGCACCGACAGCGCCGACGCCAAGAGCGATACTCTGCGGCGAAAGCATCTTGCCGATACAACCGCCGAGGGAGCTGGCACCTGCGAGCCACGGCTGGCTCATGCCCAAGCTCTGAGCAACGGAAACCTGCAGCGGAGCAAAGAGGACGTTGGCGTTCGTGCAGGACCCGGTGATGAAGGCACCCAAGCCGCCGACGAACGGAGCAATGATCGGATAAGCATTGCCGGTTGCGAATACGAGAGCATCAGCGATTTCTTTCGTCATGCCGGAGTAGGTCATGATCTTAGCGACGATGACGACCGTGATGATGGTCAGGTATGTGTAGCGCAGGCCGACGAAGTTATCTTTGAAGACCTGAGCAATCTTGCTGCCCGAAGCGCCCTGATAGAGAGCACCGAGGATCGTGGCGATGAAAATCATGACGCCAGGAACGGCAATCCACGTGAAGGTATACGGTTTAGCACCGGCACCCATGTAGATAGGAACCGTTGTTTTAATCGAAGCCAGCGGACCGTTGATGAACGGGAACAGTTTCGATGTACCGACGAGGAGTACGAAGATAAGGATGAAGATCATCGAAGCTTTGACGCCTTCGCCGAAGGAAACGTTCTTCTTTTCAGCACCATCTTCGAAGTGTATCTGATATTCAGGATTGCTTGTCGTCTTGGAAGCTTTCGAGTAGAGAACGATGACTGCCATGATGATGATGGACGAAACCATGACCGGCAGTTCAGCACCGACAGTCATAGAAATGAACAGTTCAGGAATAGCCAATGCAAGGCCGGAGAGCAGGGTTACGATGCCGACGCCTTTGATGGCTTTCAGGCCGCCGCCGATGCAGATAACGATCAGGAACGGAGCGATGAGGTCAGGAATAAAGGATACGATAGAAACTTTCGTAGCCAGAAGGACCGGATCCAAACCGGTGACAGCAGCCATCGTCGTCGTCGGGATACCGATGGACCCGAAGGACGGAGCGACAGCGTTTGCAATCAGGCAGCCGACGATGGTCTTAATCGGAGGATAACCGAGAGCAACCAGCATAGCAGCCGGGATAGCAACAGCAGTACCAAAACCTGCCATACCTTCCATGAATGTCCCGAAGCCCCAAGCGATGAGCAGGAACAATACACGTTTATCTTCGCTGACTGTGGTCAGCATCTGTTTGATAGTGTCCAAACCACCTGTCGCTACAGTCATCTTGTAAGCGAACAGGGCCATGATGATAACCAGCAAGATCGGCCAGCAGGCGAGGGCTACACCTTCGAGGGCTGCCGAAATTGCGATAGGCACTGGCATATTATAGCATGCTACAGCAACGATGAATGAGATGATAGCTGCGATTGGGCACGCTTTCCAACCGGCCATCTTCAAGAACCCCAATGCTACGATTAAGAATAGGATTGGGAGCAAGGCCAATATAACCATTACATACCACCCTTTCATAAAAAAATATACTTTTGTCTTGCGCCTTTAATAGGCTGCGGGCTTGTCCATGAGCGAACCATGGGCAACACCATTTCTCAACTGAGAGTATCCGGATACATGCTCTATGTTGTTATTATATACCTCAATGGCATATTTGTAAATTACATTTAGACATGATGATATGCTTATTTTCGATATAGTACACACTAGTGTTTACTATTTTGCATATTACTACACTAAAATGTGGAGTTTATAAGCCATAAATAATATTTTATTAACTTATAAATGATTTTATGTAATTTAATATTACATACATAAATCGCATAGCTATGCCGAGGAAAGAAAAAAGAGGCTGTCCTATGGACAACCTCTTTTTTACGTTCATCGTGAGTCGTAAGCTCTCGTTGCAATAAACGACGAAAATCACACATTAAAAGCTTTTATTCTTTTCTGCCGAGGCGATGACGGCCTTCATGGCGGCGGCTCTGAAGCCGCTTTCTTCCAGGGCCTGCACGGCGGTAATAGTCGTGCCGCCCGGTGAGCAGACGTCATCTTTCAGTTCGCCCGGATGACGGCCCGTTTCCAAGACCATCTTGGCCGAGCCGAGGACGGTCTGGGCTGCAAAGGTATAGGCCATCTGGCGCGGCATGCCTTCGCGGACGGCGCCATCAGCGAGGGCTTCAATGAACATATAGACGTAAGCCGGGCCGCTGCCGCTCAGACCGCAGACGGCATCGATGAGCTTTTCGTCAGTGACGGCGGCTTTGCCGAAGCTGGAAAAGACGGCGACGGTATCGTCCGTTTCTGCCTGCGTGACGTTGTGATTCGGCGAAATGGAAGCCATGCCTTCACCGACCATGGCCGGCGTATTGGGCATGACACGGACGATTTTCGTTTCCGGACCCGTATAGAAGGCGAGTTTTTCCAGGGAGACACCGGCAGCGATGGAAACGAGGACCGTATCCGGCGTCAGTGCCGTCCGGACTTCTTCCAGGGCCGCTTCCATGATATTCGGCTTGACGGCCATGATCAGGGCCTGGGAATGCTGAGCCAGTTCCTGCGGCGTATCGACGACGATAGCGCCTGTTTCCTTCGCTAAGGCGTCTGCCTTGGCGCGGTGGATATTATAAAGATAGATATGGTCTGCCGGGATGGCGTTCGCTGCGACCAGGCCTTTGACGATGGCCCGGCCCATATTGCCGGTCCCACAGATACCGATTGTCTGGAACATCGAAAGACTTCCTTTCCTAAAGGAGCTTACTGTTTTGCACCGACAGCTTCCAGCGTCGCTTTAATCTTGGCAGCCAGGCCGTGGATTTTCTTCTTCGAGACGGAGCAGACGGCCAGACGGATACCTTTGCCAAGGGGAACGAGGAAAATGTTTTCTTTTTCCAGTTCATCGCAGACTTTCTGCGAACCCTGCATGGGGATGGTGATGAAGAAGCCCGAGATGTACGGCAGGTATTTCAAGCCGCATTCGTCGGCTTCTTTCATGAAGAGGTCGGCACGTTCCTGGATGAGGTGGAAGTATTTTGCCCGTTCTGCATCGAGCTGAGCGACTTTTTCCGGATCCTTGCAGATGTTGGCCATGACCTTCATGGCAGCACTGTTGGAGTTGGACCACGTAGCACGGCTGGTGTACTGGTTGATGGCGACGAATTCATCGGCGATGTATTTATTCGGCGTGACGCAGATCATGGCGCCCATGCGCTGGCCGTACATGGTGAAGCCTTTACTGCAGGTATAGGCGACGACGATGAGGACGTTGTCCGGCATGTTGCCGAATTTCTTGAAGAATTTGCGGCATTCATGCTTTTCGCCGCTGTAGTCGAGATAAGCGACGTCGGAAACGAAGATGATGTTCTTGTCTTTGCCTTTGACGACGTCTTTGAGGAAGGCCAGGACTTCGTCCCATTCGGAATCGGAGAGGCCGTAGCCCGTCGGGTTGTTGGCCGGCGAGTTCATGATGATAACCGTGTTGTACTGTTTGGCGACCATGTCCGTGACGTTTTCCTTGAAACTTTCCATGTTGAAATGGCCGTCCGGCGTGAGCAGTTCGAATTCGCGGAGTTTGCGGCCGTTGTCGTTGCACATGGAACCGTAAGCACCCCAATGCCAGTCGCTGGTCAGGACTTCATCGCCCCATTCGGAATAGTTGTGAATGACGTGGTGCAAAACACCGGAACCGCCGGAAGTAGCACAGGCACGGATATAGCCGTCCGGACGGGATTCGCCGAAGCACTGGTCGATGGCAGCTTCCAGATAATCCGGATAGCCCTGGATCGGTGCATAGGAAACGATTTCCTTCGGCGTCAGGGCCTTGTAGGCTTTCTGAACGACGTCGAGCATGATGAGGTCGCCGTTTTCATCGAGCATGGAACCGACAGTCCCGTTAATGACCTTGTCAGCCCCTAATTTTTCACTCAAAGCAACGGCGCGGTTGTTGGCCCCGAAAATTTTATCTTCAGCACTCTTACCCTTTGCCTGCGGTGCAGCAACACTTTTTATCATATGAATCAACTCCCCTTTCTTATGTACATATTCATTTATATCACATTCAAAGTCAAAAAACAATAAATCAGCAACATATATCGTTTATGTATTCAAAATACAAAACAAAAAGCGGTCATTTTCCTTAATGCTTTCTGAAAAAGCATAAAAATATTGAAATAATCGCATAACTTACCTATAATAGAGGTTGTACAGCATTTTTCGTGTCACTTTTATACATTTTATTTTTTTAGAAAAGAGGTCTTTCCCATGAACAAATTCCTTCGCTTCTTCTTAGCCGCCCTCCTGGCCTGTTCCGCCCTGGTCCTGACTGCCTGCCAGGGAGAAAGTCAGAACAGCCAGAAGAAAACCTACAAAATCGGCGTCCTGCGCATCGACGACAGCCTGCCCCTCTATACGGCAGAAGAAGAAAAACTCTTTGAAAAGAACGGCGTCGACGTCCAGGTCGTCGAATTCAGTTCCGCTGCAGATCAGCAGAAAGCCATGGAAGCAGGCGAGCTCGACGGCATGATGACCGATATGATCGTCACGGCACTCCTCAAGAAATCCGGTACGGACCTGCGCGTCGTGGCCATGGCTCTCGGTGCGGTCCCGCAGGAAGGGCGCTTCCTCGTCGTTTCCTCGCCAAACAGCAATATCACGACGCCCCAGCAGCTCGCCAGTGCGTCCGTTGCCATTTCGGAAAACACGATGATGGACTACCTCATGAATCAATATGAAGCAGAACTGGGCATCCCGAAGGAAGCCGTCCACACCGTCCAGATGCCGAACCTGGCCCTGCGTACAGATGCCGTCCTTTCCGGCAAAGACATCCAGGCCGCTATCCTGCCCGATCCCTTAGCCGCCTATGCCGTCCAACAGGGCGCCCATGTGGTCATCGACGATACGAAACTGCAGAAAAACTACTCCCAGTCCGTCGTCGTCCTCACAGAAGATATGATCAGCAAACACCATGACGATGCCGTCCATTTCCTGGCCGCCTACAACGAAGCCATCCAGAAGCTGGACAGTCAGCCCGATGCCTACCGCGACCTGGCCATGAAGAAAGCCAATATCCCGGCCGCCGTCGCTGCATCGTACCGCACGCCTTCTTATACGGCCGGTGCCCTGCCGACGGAAGAAGAAGTGAGCCGTATCATGAACTGGATGGTCAGCAAAGGTCTCCTGCCCAAGGCCTACAGTTATGAAGAAATGGTCGCCCATGTCCAGTAAGGAAAAAAGACAGGACGCCCTGCTCGCTGTCGATGATCTGGGCCTCGTCTACACAGACAGAGCAGAAAAAATACGCGTCCTGGAACACATCAATTTCATCCTACCCGCCGGCCGGCACCTTACCGTCGTCGGACCGTCAGGCTGCGGCAAATCGTCACTCCTGCGGATCATTGCCGGCCTGCAGGCACCGACAGAAGGAACGGTCTATTTCGACGGCCGGGAAATGACAGGACCAAGGCCGGACCTGGCGATCGTCTTCCAGGATTACGGTCTTTTTCCCTGGAAAACAGTGGAAGAAAATATTCTCCTGCCGGCCAGACTGCACCATCAGCACCTGGCAGAAAGTGAAATCACAGCACTGCTCACACAGCTGGGCCTGGAACAAGTACGCCACCATTATCCCGGCGAACTATCGGGCGGCCAGAAACAGCGGACGGCCCTGGGTCGGGCTATGGTCATGAAGCCGAAGCTCCTGCTCATGGACGAGCCCTTCTCGGCCCTCGATCCGGCCATGCGCCGCCAGTGCCAGGAACTCTTTAAAGAATTCATCCGCGAAAGCAAAACGGCGACGATCATCGTCACGCACAGCCGCGAAGAAGCGGCATCATTAGGTGAAAAGACCCTCGTCTTCGCCCGAACAGGAGGTGTCATCGAAGATGTCCGTCAAAACTAAGAATCCTACCGATTTGCCGCACCTCATCCTGGCCTGCTTCCTCATCGGTGCGCTCTGGCAGATTGCCAGCATGGCCTTGAACAAACCCCTCCTGCCGGCACCGTACCGCGTCTGCCAGACCTGGTGGCAGCTGATCAGTCAGGGCGTACTCTGGCCGCACATCGCCGCCAGCCTGTACCGCATGTTCGGGGGCCTTTTCCTGGCTCTGGTCACAGCCGTGCCC
>URLP01000051.1 GCA_900548635.1 uncultured Megasphaera sp. | reverse complement strand
CGGGCTTTTCAATGGCCGGGCCGGAGGTGATGCGGATCTGCACGCCCATCTCCTGTGCCACGATGCCGGCCAGCGTGGTTTTGCCCAGGCCCGGCGGGCCGTAGAGGAGGACGTGGTCCAGGGCTTCCTTGCGCAGTTTGGCCGCTTTGATGAAGACTTCCAGGTTTTCCTTGACCTTCGTCTGGCCAATATATTCTTTTAAATAATGAGGCCGCAGACTGTACTGCCAGGAATCTCCCGGCAGATCTGCCGTCTCGATGATGCGGTTTTCTTCCATTCTTACCTCCTACGCCCCAAAACTTTCAGCGAGGCGTTGATCAAGGCTTTTAAGGTCGTGCAGTGCTGTGCTTCGGCTTCGATGACGGGCAGGGCTTCGGCTTCGCTGTAGCCAAGGCCCGTCAGGGCCAGGAGGGTATCGGCGATGATGCCCGATGCGCCGCTGCTGCCGCTTACAGGCGCGGTGCCTGCGTCTTCTGCGACGGGGCCGATCTTATCCTGCAGTTCCAGGACGATGCGTTCGGCCGTCTTCTTGCCGATGCCGGGCATCTTGGTCAGGCCCTTGATATCCTTCTTATGGACGGCGAGGCGGAAACTGTCAGCCGTACCGGCACTGAGGATGCCCAAGGCCACTTTCGGACCGACGCCGTTGACGCCGATGAGCAGCATGAAGAGGTCGTATTCGTCCTGCGTGGCAAAGCCGTAGAGGACGATGGCGTCTTCGCGGACGCTCATGTACGTATAGAGCAGGGCTTCCTTCCCTACGGTCAGCCCGTCCAGGGTCGAGGCCGGCGCGTAAGTCCTGTAACCGACGCCGTGGACGTCGATGAAGCAGGAATTGGTGAAGATGTGGCTGATGATGCCTTTTAAATAGCCGATCATAACTGTACCTTCCTTTTCAGACTCATGGAATGGCTGGAATAAATGGCATAAATCGCCATGGCCAGGCCGTCGGCAGCATCGTCGGGCTTGATCTTCTGGCGGATGCCGAGCAGGCGCATGGTCATGTCGATGACCTGTTCCTTCGTGGCCCGGCCGTAGCCCGTGACGCCCTGCTTGACCTGGAGCGGCGAAAATTCCAGGATTGGGATGCCCGCCTGCTGGGCTGTAAGCAGGATGATGCCCCGCGCCTGACCGACGGTGATGGCCGTCGTCACGTTGCGGTTGAAAAAGAGCTGTTCCACGCCGATGACGTCGGGCTTATATTTCTTATATAACTGATTGAGGCCGTCAAAGAGCATGACCAGCCGTTCGGCATCCGTATGGTCCGGCGTCGTCTGTATCGTCCCGTAAGTCACGGGCTTGAGGCGGCTGCCGTCGGCATCGATGACGCCGAAACCGCAGATTGCCGTCCCCGGATCGATTCCCATGGCACGCATCTTCTCATCCCCCTTTATCATAAATAGACTAATGTTCATTATAACATGAAACAAGGAAGCGCGGCAAGAAAGTTTGCAGCAAAAAGAGCTGTCGCATTAAGCGGACAGCTCTTTTCGTGGTTCGTTTGGCGTGGTTCGTTTGCCGAAAATTCTTGCAGCGCCAAGAATTGTTCGTTGTTCAATTTTGTAATGTCTCAATATTGAGGCCGCTGAAGATACTTTCTTTGGCAATCCGCAGGACCCCCGTCAAGACGGCGAAATCAAGGGATGGATTGGTCTTCAGGGCAGCACTGAGGAAATTGCGCATAAAAGCGATGCAGTCCTCATAAAAACCGTGTCCCCAGGCCTGTTGGACCGGAATATCGTATTCATCCAGAAGAAGGACGACAGGTTGCTGATAATAGCGCTGCATCATATCCATCAGGCACCGCAGGGCTTCTTCCATTTCGACAGGCGTCCCCTGACCGTCGTGGATGCGCTGGAAGTATTTTCGTTCAGCTCGTGAAAAACCGGGAACCTCCAGTAAATAAGCGTAACGGTCGTATAAATCGCTGAGAAAATACAAAAAGCCTGTTCGTATACTTTTATTATATCGTATACGAGCAGGCTTATTCAAATGAAAGGCTTATCGCCAGTTTTTCTCGATATCTTCATCTTCCTCATCATCGGCAACGACGCCGATGATATTGGCCTTGGTGTCGATGATGCGGCTCAGGGACTGGTCGTAGCGGCGCACGGCCAGGGCTGAAGCGATGAGGCCGACGAGGCCGCCGACGACGGCTGCCGTGCCGGTGCCGATAAAGAGATAGCCTAAGGCCGCCACGGCCAGGAGCAGGACGACGGGCATGATGAAGCAGACAAAGGCGCCGGAGACGAGGTGGGAATCGTCGACTTCATAGCGGACATGGTCCCCTTCGGCAGCGCCGATAGTATTATAAGCCAGGAGTTTGACGTGATCTGCCGCCGCGCAGGCACTGCAGGCCACATAGAGCGAATCCCGGCTGACCCGGACCTTCGCCAAACCATCTTCCTTGATTTCTTCAATAAAACCTTCACCGATACGCATAAGCGGACCTCCTCTCAGAGTTCAATCAATAACTATTATTTGTTACGTTCATTATAGCATATGTGATTGTTTTTATCAAGATAGTATGAGTACCATTCACAGGATACCTTTTTCATTTATAGCCGTTAGGGGTTTGCAGCGCAAGGGCGCCCACGTGGGGCGCCCCTACTACCCTACCCGGATACCTGCCAGCACCTCTGTTCACGCTGCCCGCAGCATACCCCGTACGATGTGTTTGCGGCAGGACTGGTAGACGAAGGTCAGGACGATGGCCGTGAGGAGCCAGCTGGTGGGATAGGCCATCATGAGGACGATGAATTCGTGATGACTGGCAAAGACCGTGTAGAGCCAGGTGATGCGGACGCCGCAGATGCCGACGAGGACGACGATGGCCGGCGGCAGGGAATAGCCGTAGCCGCGCAGGGAACCGGACATAATGTCGATGATGCCATTCAGGTACATCGTGCCGCCAATCCAGAAAAGTCGCGTCGTCCCTAAGGAAATGACCTGAGGATCGCTGTTGAAGAGCGAAATGAGATCCGGCGCAAAGAAGAGGACCGGCACGGTGACCACGATGAGGAAGGCCGCTTCGACGGCGAAGGCCACTTTCGTGATGCGGAAGCAGCGGCGCAGATTGCGGGCGCCGTAGTTCTGGCCGACGAAGGTCGTCGTCGCCTGGCTGAAACCGTTGACGAAGCAGTAGATATTCGCTTCGATGATGAAGCCCGCTGCCGAAGCCGCCATGGCTTCCGTGCCGAGGCCGTTCAGGGACGACTGGATGAGGACGTTGGAGACGGCAAAGACCATGCCCTGGATGCCTGCCGGCAGACCGATGCGGATGATGCGGTGCAGTTCCTCCCGGGAAAAGCGCATGCGGTGCCGTTCCAGGCGAATACGGTCCGTCGTTTTGCAGAGGAGCACCAGGAGGATTAGGGAATTGACGGCAAAAGAAAGGACTGTCGCCCAGACGACACCGAGGAGGCCGAAATCAAAGACCGTGACCGAGAGCAGGTCCAGGACGATATTCACAATATTGGCGATAATCAAACTGTGCAGGGGCGTCTTGCCGTCGCCGCAGCTGCGGAAAATAGCCGCTTCAAAGTTGTAGAGCGACAAAAAGGGCAGTCCCAGGAGAAAGACGCGCAGATAGCTTTCAGCCACGGCAAAGACATCGGCCGGCACTTCAAGGATCCAGAAGGCCGGATAGACGATGAGCTCGCCGACGACGGTCATCAGGAGGCCGAGGCCGAAAGAGAGGAGAATCGCCGTCTGGACTGTGGCCTCTACCTTTTCATCGCGGCGGGCGCCGAGGTATTGGGCGATGGTGACATTGGCCCCCAGGGAAATGCCCATCAATAAAGTGACAAAAAGGCTGACCACAGGCATGTTGTTGCCTACGGCAGCCATGGCGCTCTTGCCGACGAAGCGCCCTAAGATAAAGACATCGGCACTGTTGAAGAGCTGTTCAAAGAGCCCCATGAGGCCGATCGGCATGGCAAAGAAAAAGAGCTTGTCCGCAATAGAGCCGTGCAGCATATCGATACTGCGGCCCTTGGATTTCCCTTTTGAGTTCTGTATTTTTTGTTCCATATATTCTCCATCACATCAAACATCAAATGTTAAACCTCAAATATTATAACATAACTCTAAATTTCTGCAATGTTCTCAGTCGTGGCGGATGAGGAGGTCGATGCCTTCGTTTTTGTAGGTCGTGTAGATTTCTTTGATGAACTGGTGCTTGAGGACGGCTTCATCGACGATGTTGCGGATGCGCAGGATGACGTTGAAGGAAATGCCGTATTCCCCCATCTTGTCGTAGCGGACGAGGGGCTCGAAGCCCGTGACGCCGTATTCGCTGTGTTCGAGAATGTGGCGGGCCACGCCAAGGGTGACGTCTTCGACATGCTGCAGGTCATTACCGTAGGTAATGGTCAGGGGAATGGCAATCGTACATTCTGCCAGGGGCTGTTCGTAGTTGGTCAGCGTCGCCGTGGCAATGCTCTTGTTCGGCACGATGACCATGTTCCCCGTCGCCGTGCGGATTGTCGTATTGCGCCAGTTCATGTCGACGACGCGGCCCGCTTCGCCGCTGGCCAGACGGATGTAGTCGCCCATGTGGACCTGCTTGGAGACGAGCGTCGTAATGCCGGAAAAGAGGTTGGCCAAGGTATCCTGCAGGGCCAAGGCCGATGCTAAACCGCCGGCGCCGAGGGCTGTCAGGAGCGGTGAAATGGAAATGCCGTAGGAACTGAGGATGAAGAGAATGCCCACCATGTAGACGCCAAGGTCGACGACGGTCGTCAAGATGGACGTCGTCGCCGCCTTATCACCGCTCTTGGATAGCTTGTCTTTTAAGAAAGACGATACCGTATGGGCGCAGAAGAAAGTCACCGTAATGATGACGACACTGTGATAGTGATAGGACAAGATATTTTGGACGAAGTTAGGCAGATTCAGGATATCCTTGGTCAGCTGAATGCCTAGGAGGATGCCCAGCAAGGTCGGCATGAAGCGGAAGACATTGCGCCAGCTGTCACGAGACACTTTCGTCACACGGCTGAGCACTTCGATAACGACCCGGAAGACGCCGTGCAGGATAATGATGCCGATGAGGATGAATAAAAGAAAAGCCAGAAAATGCACGTGCGGCCCGCCATATTCCATTTCATGGGAAAAAGTATTCACAATCGAATCCATAAAAAAGCCTCCTCCGAAGCAAAAAAGCTAACATAATAATGGTTTATTATACTTCGGAGAAGGTAAAACAACAATACAGCAATCGTTACAATTCCATGTCATTTTGCCATCGACGCCGGTCTTGTCGGCAATGACTGGAAGTCGTATACTAAAGAAAATCCATCCTACAGGAGGATACCCATGGAAATACGAACGCAGCAATACTTCCTGGCCGTCGCCAGGGAACAGAATATGACCGGTGCGGCGAATATAGCCGTCACCGTCTCATGTCTCGCAGCCTGGAAAAAATACCAGTTCCTGTCGCCGACGTGCGAAGCCTTTTTGAAAGGCCTGAAAGAAGAGATTTATCTACCAGGAAAGGATTGATAATGATGTTAGATTTACGGGTACTCAATTATTTCCTCACCGTCGCCCGAGAAGAAAGCATTACCCACGCAGCCGAAGCCCTGCACTTGTCCCAGCCGACACTGTCGCGGCAGTTGCGTGACATGGAAGAGATGCTGGGAAAAGAACTGATGATCCGCGGCCCCCGTCGCATTACGCTCACCGAGGAAGGCCTATTCCTGAAAAAGCGGGCTGAAGAAATCCTGTCTTTAGCCAGCCATACGGAACAGGAACTGCGCAGTGACGATACGGAACTAAACGGAAACATCCGCATCGGTTCGGCTGAATCCGACAGTGTCCGCTTCATCATGCAGACTGCCCATAAACTGCAAAGCCACTACAAGAACCTCCATTTCCACGTTACCAGTGGCGATGGACAGGCCATCATGGAAGCCCTCGACAAAGGACTCATCGACGTCGCCGTCGTCTACGGTCATGTCGATACGGAAAAATATGAGGTCCTGCCCTGCCCATACACCGATCACTGGGGCCTTCTTTTGCAGCGCAGCCACCCGCTGGCAGCCAGGGAGGCAATCCGGCCACAAGATTTATGGTCGGAAAATCTCATCCTGTCCCAGCAGGTATTGCAAGCCAACAGCCATGGCAATAAATTGCAGACATGGATAAAAAAGCCCTTTGCCGAATTGAACATCCAGGCAACCTACAATCTGGCCTATAATGCATCCCTCATGGTCCGCGAAGGGCTGGGGTCCTGCATCATGTTGGAAAAAATCATCAACGTGCCACCCTATGACCCGGCGCTCTGCTTCCGCCTCTTGGACCCGTTGTTGGAGGATACCCTGTTCATCGTATGGAAACGATTCCAATTATTCTCCAAAGGGACCCAGCAATTCATCCATCTCTTGAAAGAAGAGGCAGAAAAAATACGCCAGCTATAAAACCTCACTGTTCAATGTTTTTGATAAAGTGAGCCGGTACGCCGCCGACGACAGTATACGGTGGGACGTCCCGGTTCACGACGGCACCGGCTGCGACGATGGCATAACGGCCGACAGTGACCCCAGCTGTTATGGTCGCATTAGCCCCAATCCAGACGCCTTCATGCAGGACGATCCGGCCCGGCATGAGCTCACTCCGTTTATCCGGGGCTGGATGATGATTGAGCGTAGCTAGGACAACATTATGTCCAATGAGGACATCATCGCCGATGAAAATACCTCCCTGGTCCTGGAACTTGCAGCCGCTATTGAAGAAGACATTCTTGCCAAGATGGATATTCTTGCCGAAATCCGTATAAAACGGTGGAAAGAAGGCAAATGTATCATCGACAGGACGGCCGATGAGCCGTGAAAAAAGTTGGCGCAGTACTTCCGGTTCATGGTACTGTGTATTGATTTCCATGAGAATCTCCTGCGCCTGTCGGCTGTAAAAGCGCATGGTTTCAATTTCGTCTGCTGTCGTACCGATGACCGGCTCCCGGCTCCATCGTTTCAAGGCTTGCGATAAAGATAACATATGAAGGCTCCTTTCTAAGGTTCTTACTTTTATTTCAAGGCATCGTCAAAAAATTGGACCAAATCGGCAAAAGGAATCTTATCCATCTGATCATATAAATCGGTATGCGTAGCCCCGGGAACAACGATTTCCCGTTTCGGAGCCTTCAATTTAGCATACGCCGCATCGGCAAAGTATTTCGAGTGAGCTTTCTCACCGGTAATGAGCAGGACCGGACGCGGGCTGATTTCATCAATGTGTTCCATGAGAGAGAAGTTGAAGAATCCATACGGCGTTGTCGAATCCCAGGCCAGTGTATTGGAGTTGATGGACCGCGGATGATATGCCCGCCCTACGTAATAATCATAAAATCCTTTCACTACACTATTTGCATCGGCTGGCAGTTTGTCTGGAAACATCGTATCATGAGAAATGACATGTCCCTGCGCATCGACGGCCAGTTCATGCGAGCCCGGGATAGCTTGCCCTTCTTTGGCTTCTTTGTCCCGCATAACAGCCAAATGTTCCTTCACTTTTTCCCGCTGTTCCGGCGTATAGTAATCTCCTTGATAGTGATTGCGGATACTGTCGGACATATCATACATCGCTGAAGTTGCGACGGCTTTGATGCGCGTGTCATTGGCAGCAGCCGTCAGGGCCATACCGGACAGACCACAGATGCCAATAGCCCCTACTTTATCGGGATTGACGAATTTCAAATTACTGATGAAATCGACAGCAGCACTATAATCTTCTACAAAGATATCAGGCGAAGCCATATTACGGCGCGTGCCCCCGCTTTCTCCAGTCATGGACGGATCAAAGGCGACAGCAACATATCCGTGTTTTGCCATTTCCTGAGCATATAAGCCGGAAGATTGTTCTTTGACAGCGCCGAAAGGCCCCGAAACGACGACGGCCTTATATTGCTTCTGGGCATCGAAATTTTTCGGCAAATAAAGGTGGCCAGCGATGTCGAAACCATAACGGTTCTGAAAGCGGACATTCTTCGCTTCAATCTTGGGGTCAACCTTGAATACCCGTGTATCATTCGTTAATTCGCTGATGGAAGACTGTTTCATCTGCGATCTCGCCTGCAAAACCGCTGCCGGTGTCGCCGCATATGCGGCACCCGTGCCGAATCCAGAAAAGGGAAAGGTACTTACACATAAAGCAGCCGCTATTAATAAGGCTTTCTGATATTTTTTCATATTACATACTCCTTTTTCAACACTTTTGAAACTCTCTATTGCTTGATTACAGTATACTTTGCTATCTATTAAATAACAAATACCTATGAACTTTGTTAATCAATGCTTTTTTGCTATGATTATTTAAATAAAAAGAAGGCTGCCTTATTCAGACAACCTCCTTCTTTTTCTATCAGCGATTCAGGCTCTGAACCCACTGCTGGACCGTACTTTCCGACACATTGGACGGGAAACGCTTGCCTTCCAGCCAGCTGCCTGTGCCAGCCATCTGCTGCAGCTGTCTGCCGCTGTCGCCGAGACCCGAACTGGCCGACGTGGCAAAGGGGATGACTGTCTTGCCACTGAAGTCATTGTGCTTGACAAAAGTATCTACCGGCCAGGCAGCGATGCCCCACCAAATAGGATAGCCGATAAAGACCGTATCGTAGCCTTCCCAGTTGTCGGCCTTATCCTTGACCAAGGGAATGTCGCGCAGGCTGGCATCATCGTGTTCGCGATAGACGCGGCTGTCCCGATTATTATAGTCCAGGTCCGCTTCCGTATAGTCATGGACCGGTTTCAATTCCAGGACATCGCCTTTGGCCGGAGCCTGGGCCGCCGTATCGGTCTTTTTCGAGGCGCTGGACGAGGCATCAGCGCCGTTCGTATTGCCACAGGCAGCCAGTCCCAGGACCATGAGGCTGCTCAGGGCGAGCATTAATATTTTCTTCATCATCAGCTGTTTACCCCCTGATTATTTCAAATAAGTATGGAAGAAATCGGCCATCTTGTCGAAGGGAATCTTATCGGTCTGATCGTAGAGGTCCGTGTGGGTCGCACCGGGCACGATGAGGAGTTCCTTATTATCCCCTTTGAGGCGTTTGAAGGCGTCTTCACTGAAGTAGCGGGAATGGGCCTTTTCGCCGTGGATGACCAGGACGGCACTCTGTACTTCGCTGAGGTTCTGCAAAATCGGGTCGGAAATGAGGCCCATAGCCGACGTGACGTTCCAGCCGCCGTTGGAGTTGAGCGAACGAGGATGATAGCCACGTGTCGTCTTATAGTAGTTATAGTAGTCCTTGACGAACCATGGCGCATCAGCCGGAAGAGTATCGGGGACGCCACCAGCCCGTTTATAATAACCGTTCTTATAATCGATGGTCCGCTGGTCACTGATGGCTTTGCGCGTCGCCATCCGTTCTTTCTGAAGCGTATCGGCATCCTTTTCATAATCGAAGTAGCCGTTCGCCGTAACGCGGCTCATATCGTACATAGTCGATGCGACCGTCGCTTTGATGCGCGTATCGTTAGCGGCCGCATTGAGGGCAAAGCCGCCGAAACCGCAGATGCCGATAAGACCGACGCGGTCGGGATCGACATTGTCCTGCGTCGAAAGGAAGTCAACAGCCGCCGAGAAATCTTCTGTGCTGATGTCCGACGAGGCCACGTAGCGAGGAGTGCCACCGCTTTCCCCGGTAAAGGACGGGTCAAAGGCCAAGGTCACGAAGCCCTTTTCGGCCATGGTCTGGGCATATAAGCCCGATGCCTGTTCCTTGACGCCGCCAAAAGGACCGGCTACGGCCAGGGCCGGCAGCTTGCCTTTGACGCCTTTCGGCGTGTACATATCAGCCGCCAGGGTAATGCCGTAGCGGTTGACGAAGGTCACTTTCTGATGATTGACTTTGTCGCTCTTTTTGAAAGTCTTGTCCCATTCCTGAGTCAATTTCAGGTTTTCCTTGACAATCTTATTCGGTCCTTCGTGCCGTGCATTGACGGTCTTATACGTCGTCTGTGCTGTTTCTTGTGCCATCGCTGTCACACCCCCTACTGCCATCAACCCTGTCAAAGCTAACGTAAGCATGAATTTAGATTTTAATTTCATAGCAGCCTCCATTATATACAATAAAAAAAGTTTCAATTTCTTTGCTTTTGCTTATATATAGTATAGACGAGGCAGTAAACGATATCAAATGCCTATGGTCTTAATGTATCCATGCTTTTTGACTATGTTTTTTTCTACTCTCCATACACGTCCTTGGCATAGCCAAAGGCAGCCCAGGCTTTGGGCCAGCCGCTGTAAAAGGCGAGCTGCGTAATGATTTCGGCCATTTCGTCCTTAGTGACGCCATTTTTCTTGGCTGTTTCCATGTGGTATTTCAAAGAACTGTCGGTAATGCCCTGGGCGATGAGGGCCGACACGGTGACGATGCTCCGTTCTTTGAGGGGCAGGACATCGTTCTTGCTCCACACTTCACCAAAGAGGATGTCGTCATTATAACGGGCAAAATCGGGGGCAAAGTTCCCCAGCTGCTGCCGCCCTGCGGTCTGGACAATTTTAACGGCTTTTTTCGGCTGATTATCAGTTGTATTCATGGCAAATGCATCTCCTGTTCCCAAAAATCCTATCCCGGCCAGGGCGATGAGCCCGGCTGCTAACAACGGCTTACGGAAGAGCTTCATAATCAGCCTCCTTGACGGCTTCACACCATTCCGTACTCGTATCGGTCCCGTCGACTTCGATGGCCAGATGCTGGAAGGCACTGTCCTTGGCAGCACCGTGCCAATGCTTGACGTTGGCCGGGATGTGGACGACGTCGCCGGCATGGAGCGCCTGGGCCGGTTTGCCCCATTCCTGATACCAGCCGCGGCCGGCCGTGACTAACAGCATCTGGCCGCCGCCTTGACTGGCATGGTGGATGTGCCAGTGATTGCGGCAGCCCGCTTCAAAAGTCACATTGCCGACGACGACCTGCTTCAGTGAGATCATATTGAGATAGCTCGTACCGTCGAAATACTGGGCGTAATCGACATTTTCCCCGCCGATGGCAAAGGGACCGTTCTTTTTGATTTCTTCTAAATTCATGATTTTCCTCTTTTCACCTGATAAATCAAATAATCAAGACAATCGAGCTGGCGCTGGCCATCATGTATGCGGCGGAGCAGTTCTTTCCGATGCTGCCGCAGGCGGCAAAGCTGTTCACTGCCGCTGCCCGCTGCTGCATAGTCGTCAATGAAGCCTTCCGAGCAGCCCGCATCGACCAGGTTCTGCCGTACTTTTTCATCCATGGCATCCACCTCCTGAGACCTTGTTTTCTTTACACTCTTATCTTACCAAGGTTCCTGTGAAATGTGAAATGCCTATAATTTAGTTTTAGGAATACGTACAGCAAATAGTGAATGTACCCCCGCCTACAGAGGCG
>URLP01000050.1 GCA_900548635.1 uncultured Megasphaera sp. | reverse complement strand
CGGCATCCGCCACCGCCTGCTCCATTGGGCCGATGCTACAGATGGTCTGATCATCGAAGATGATTACGACAGCGAGCTCCGCTATTACGGCCGGCCCGTACCGGCCCTGCAGGGACTGGACCGCGGCGGCCGCGTCGTCTACATGGGGGCCCTTTCGAAGGTCCTGCCTTTCTTCGTCCGCCTCAGTTATATGGTCCTGCCCATGCAGCTCATGCCGCTCTACAATGCGCGGCGCAGCCTCTTTAGGCAGGGCGCGTCCGTGCCGGAACAGTGCGTCCTGGCCGATTATATTCAAAGCGGTGAATTGGCCCGCCAGGTCCGCCGCCTGCGCAAGGAGTACCAGGAAAAAGGCGAACTCCTGCGCAGCCTCTTAGTCGACGCCTTTGGCGAAGATATCGTCGTAGGCCGTCTGGTCTCCGGCGTCTACTGTCATATCCGCCTGCACAGTTCTCTTTCGGAGAAGGAACTGCGCGAAAAAGCGGAAGAAAAAGGCTGCCGTGTCTTGTCGATGCAGTCTTTTTATGAAACACCGTCACAGGAAACGGATAAAGAATTTCTCCTGTCATTTTCAAAAATTCCCAGCTGCAGGCTTCGCGAGGCCGTTGCGGCCCTGCATGCAGCGTGGTCAGAGAAAGAAGGATTTTAACGTATGGCGAAAAGTTTACGGTTCATCCAGTGCGGCGACCTCCATCTTGGCAGCCCTTTCCATAATCTGTCCGCCATTGATGAACGATGGCAGCGCATCGTCGGCAAAGCGCCGATGCGGGCTTTTCAGAAAATCGTCCAAGTGGCCATCGATAAACGGGTCCACGCCGTCCTCGTCACAGGCGACGTCTATACCAGTGCCGATCATAACCTGACGGCCCAGCTCGATTATGTACGGCTCCTGCATAAATTAGCACAGAACAATATCCAGGTCTTTGCCGTCCTGGGCAATCATGACCCGTTGGCAGCATGGAAGGCGAAGATCCCCTTCCCGCCCAATGTCCACGTTTTCCCGACGGAAGCCGTGGAACGGGTGCCCCTCGTCGTGGAAGGCGAAGAAGTGGCTGCCATTTACGGCCAGAGTTACGCCAAGAGTGAACAGCGGGAAAACCTGGCCTGGAAATTCAACCGCGCCGCCGGCGACCGCTTTTCTATCGGCATGCTCCACACCCAGGTCGGCAGCCGCGAGTCGACGTATGCGCCGTGTACCCTGGAGGATCTCAAGGAATGCGGCATGGATTACTGGGCTCTGGGTCATATCCATAAACATGAAATTTTATGCGAAAAACCGTATATCGTCTACGCCGGCAATCCCCAGGGCCTGGACTGCACGGAAACGGGACCGCGGGGCTGCTATTACGTCGAAGTCGGCCCGTACGGGACGACGGAACTGCAGTTCATCGATACGAGCATCGTCCGCTGGGAAAGCATCGACATCGCCATCGACGACATCGAATCCGTCTCGGAACTGCGCGAAGCCGTCCGCTTTGCCAAGGAAAAAGTGCGCCGCGACATCGGCAAGCCGACTTTCCTGACCGTCAACTTCACGGGTGCCGGCAGCATGTACCACGTCCTCAACAACCCGGAAGCGACGCAGTACTGGCTGGAAAGCTGGCGTGAAGAAGAACAGGGGAAATACGCCTTCGTCATGGTCGAACGCCTGCGCAACCTGGCCCGTCCGAAAATCAACATGGATGAACGGAGCAAACTGCCTGATTCCGTCGGCGACTATTTGAACGTCTTCGATAAACTGGAAAAGATGGCGCCTGACGAAAAGGCCAAGGCCCTGAGGGACATCCTCATGAGCCGCCCGGAATTCGAACGCCTCGGCGCTTACGGCCGGGCCCTGAGCGACCAGCGCCTCCTGGAAACCTTCGAGAAGGCCAAGTGGTTGGGCGTACAGAAATTGCTGGAACATAGAAGAGGATGAACGTATGAAGATTACACAGATGCATTTGGACAACTTCGGGATTTACCATGATGTGAGCTGGAATCCGCCGGACCACGGCCTGATTGTCATGCACGGCCGCAACGAAAGCGGCAAGACGACGCTCATGAAATACGTCCGTTCCATGTTCTTCGGCTACCTGCGCGGAGACTGGAAGGGCTATTTCGGCAGCATGGGCATCCGCCGCGAAGACGGTAGCGAATTCCGCATTGTCCGCAATGAAAAAGAATATTTCCTGTCTGACGGCAAAGAAAAAGTCCAGGACGAACCGGCCGATTTATGGTGGCACGGCCTGGACCGTCAGACGTACGATAAAATCTTTGCCATGGGCCTCGAGGACCTGCAGGGCTTCAAAATCCTGTCCAATGAAGCCGTGCGCAGCCATTTCTTCAGTCTCGAAGGCGGCATCGGCCTGGGGATGGCCCGCAGCGAAGTGGCGGACCATATGAGCAGCCTCCTAGTCGCTTCCCCTCAGGGGAAGAAGCCCATCAATGCCCTTTTGAATGAACAGAAGGAATTCGACCGCCGCATCAACGGCATGGCCTACGATGAAGATGAGTTCGCAGAACTCCAGGATACGGAACGGACGACCCATGAGATCGAGAACCGCATCCGTCTGGATATCGAAGAGTCGAAACAGCAGATCGACCGCATTTCCATGCCCATCGCCGCCTGGGACGTCTATAAACGGGGTCAGGACGCGCTGCAGCACATGCAGGCCCTGGCCGATGTTTCCCAGTTCCCGGCCGACGGTGCCCAGCAGTGGGCCGGACTGGAACAGCAAATCAAGGCCATCGATGACCAGGTCCGCAAACTGAAGGCGACGGGCCGCAAAGGGCCGGCCTTCCAGGAAAGCTGGAACCGCTGGCTCGCCTGCGGCCCCCAGCTCGACGACATGTATCATCATGTAGGCGAATGGAAACAGGGCCTGGGCGAACTGACAGACCATGAAGACAAGGAAATGGACTGGGAATTCGAAAGCACGAAGCAGGCCGAACAACTTAAAAAATGGACCGACGGCAAGGATATCCCGACGGCTGTCGACTGGACGCAGGGGATTTCGGCAGCCGCCGCCCTGGAACACGGCCAGCAGGACCTGGAAAAATGGCAGGCCGACAAGCCGAAGAACGTCTCCGGCGCGTCCGGCGATGCCGGCCAGGCCGAAAAGACGAAGGACGAATGGGAAGTCATCGGCACGGCCGTAGCGACCATCCAGAATGTCGTCATGGAACGCCAGAAAATCCAGGAACAGCTCTCCTGGCTGAAAACGGAACCGGCAGGCACGTCGAAGGCCTTCACCATCGTCGGTGCGGTCTTTCTCGTCCTGGCGGCCATCTGCGTGGCGGCTGTCTATCTGGCCGGCGTCGATTCGACCCTCGGCCTTGGTGCGGCTGCGGCCTGTGTGGTCATCGCCGTCATTTCCCTCGTCCGCCAGAGTACGGATACGGACCGCATCCCCCGCAAGATAGGGGAAATGGAAAGCAAACTCGCTGCTGTCAACGGCAAGATCGGCGATTTGGCCAAAGAAGCGGAAATCACGCTCAGTACGGACGAATCGAACGACCGCTGGCTCCAGGAACTGGATGCCGTCCGCAAACAGTACCTGGACTGGCAGACGCGGGAAACGAAGAATGCCTGGCAGAAAGAGCAGAAAGTCATGTACGATGCCATCTATGAAAAATGGCAGAACGACGGCAACGGCTATAAGAAACAGCTCCTGTCCTGTGAAAATGCCTGGGACGGCTGGCGCGAAAATACAGGCTTTACCAAGCTTGACACGACCGACGTGGCTGCGGCCAAGGAAGCCTGGGATACGTGGCATGACGTCACGACATCGTCTGCGGACTGGAAACGGCGCAAACTGGAACTGAAAGGCGCCATTTCCCGCTGGAGCGATACGGCAGAACAGGTCTTCCGTGAAGTGGGCGTCAAAAAAACGGTATCGCCCGATACCGTCGAAGAAGTCTATCAACAGTGGCAGGACATCCGCGTCCAGGCCGAAGTCGCCAAAGAACAGGACCGCCAGCAGAAGGAACGGGAAGCCCAGATTGCCAGCCTTAGCGAGGAACGGGCCCAGCACGTCCAGGAACAGCAGGCCCTCCTGAAAGCAACGGGCGCCCAGACGGAAGGCGAATTCCGCAGCAAAGTCCTGCGCTTCCGCCAGTTCCACCAGTATAAGGAAATCTACGACCAGACCGAGGCCCATATCCGCCTCATCGCCAAGACGCCGAAGAACCTCACGGAACTGCGTCATGAACTAAAAATCCACACCCTCAAGACCTGGACAGATGAACGCGACTACTATCAGAAGAAAATCGCCGATGCCGAAAAGAAGCTCTCCGAAGTCGTAGAAAAACGGGGCAGCATCATCGAACGCCTGAGCCAGATGGCCAAGAGCGACGAATACGGCAAGCTCCTCCAGGCCAAACAGAACCGCCGCGCCGAACTGGACCGCGACGTCGACGACTGGCTGACCAATATGTACGCCCAGTATATGCTGGAACAGGCCCAGGAATACTATGAACGCGTGCGCCAGCCTATCGTCATCCGCCAGGCCGGTGAATACCTGAACCTCATGACCCAGGGACGTTACACCCTGCAGGCCAGCATGGACGGCAAGCAGCTCTACGCCGTCGACGGCAGTCAGCGCCGCGTCCCGGAAAAACAGTGGAGCAGCGGCCTGGGCGACCAGATCTACCTGGCCATCCGCATCAGCCTGGCCATGGCCTTCTCGAAACAGATCGAACCGATGCCCCTCATCCTCGACGACATCCTCGTCCGCTTCGACGAACAACGCCAGAAAGAAGCCATCCAGTTCCTGGCGGACCTCGGCAAAAAAGCCCAAATCTTCCTCTTCACCTGCTCTGACGCCACGAAAAAACTGGCCCAGGAAGTCCAGAAAGAACTGGCCGGAGAAACGGATACAATCCACCTCTTCGAAATCGAAAAGGGAAAAATCGTTTGACGTTCATCGTTCGTCGTTTGTCGAAACTTCGCAAAAATTGGAATAAGGCTACCCACAGGATTCGCGCGGGCGCCCGATTATGGGCGCCCCTACATCGGACTGCGGCTATTTATCACGATGAACGACCTACGATGAACGACATAAAAAAAGATTACCGCATGATGGCTGAAGCCCTTATGCGGTAATCTTTTTTTATGCCCAGACGAAGCCGGTCATGGCCATGGATCCTAAGGTACAGGTATTGTTGAAGGCCATGGCCTGGTCATCTCCTGCAGCGCCTAAGCAGTAGAGGAGGGGCAGGTAGTGTTCCGGTGTCGGCACGGCGTAGTGGGCGTCTTCGTGGTTTTCGTAGTGGATGACGGCATCAGGGCTGCCGTTGAGGACGCTGTTCGTGATGTCCGCGTTGAAGCGGTTGGCGGCGTCGGAACCGCGTTTGTTCCATTCGACGCGGCGCAGGTTGTGGACGATGTTGCCGCTGGCCCAGATGAGATAGCCTTCTTCACGGAGCGGGGCGAGTTTCTGGCCGAGTGCGAAGCATTGGTCCGGTGTAAACAGGCTGTTTACGGAAAGCTGGACGACTGGGATGGGCGCGTTAGGAAACATATGGACCATAACACTCCATGTTCCGTGGTCGATGCCCCAGGAATCGTCGATGGAAACGGCGTTGCCCAAAAGCTGGCAGACGTCCTGGGTCAGTTCCGGGCAGCCTTTGGCCGGGTATTGGAGCTGGTAGAGTTCTTCCGGGAAGCCGTACATGTCATAGATTTGCCGCGGCTTTTCCGCACTCTGGATGTACGTGCCGGGCACATACCAGTGGGCGGAAATGGCCAGGATGGCTTTGGGCTTGTCCGCACTGTTGAGAACGTCTGCGCCGACGTGCTGCATTTCACGCGTCAAATCGTTTTCATCGATAGCCAGCATCGGACTGCCGTGACCGGTGAAGATAACAGGCGTTTTTTTCATTATGATGAATCCCCCCTTTGCATAGAATCTTAAAGATAAAACTATCTTTAGTATATCATGAAGTTACTTTACGTCAATAAACTTCCATTTTCCACATATTTAATAATCGTGGGGGAGCTGCAAAAATTTACGAATGTTATAGTGTTGGATTCCATCGTGGCTAAAGTCGAGTTCATCCATAGAAACGACGTATTTGGGGTAATTGTCCTTTATGTCTTTATATACGCGGAATTCACGCTCGACAGTTTCTGGTGAAGCGAGTAAATACGTGACCTGGATGTAACATTTTTTGTTTCCTTTTTCGGCGATGAAATCGACTTCAAAATTTCCTGTTTTGCCAATTGTTACCGTATAGCCACGGCGCAACAATTCCAAGCAGACAATGTTTTCTAATATTTGGTCAATATCGCGGGCATTGTGACCATATACGGCTTCCCGCAGGCCATGGTCGACGACATAATATTTTTCGTTGATAGAAAGCAGTTTCTTTCCTAATAAATCTTGGCGGGGGATTTTATAGAACAAATAAGCTGTTGTACAAGCGTTCAGGTAATTCAATACGGTATCGTTAGAAACTTTTCGATGTTCACTCTTCAAGTATTTTGTGATGTTAGAAGCACTGAAAACGTGGCCGATACTGTTAAGAGCATATCCGATAATGCGCTCTAATAAATCGACATCGCGCAGATTATTCCGTTGGACGATATCCTTTAAAATTACAGAATTGTACATATCCTGTAAATACTGACGAGATGGACCTTCTTGGAAATGGAGGTTCATTAAGAAAGGCATCCCGCCAAAGAGAAGGTATATACCAGTATTTTTTTTCTATTTTCTATAATTTAGACTAGTATAATAGTAGAAATCATGGAAAATGAAAAATTCAACTAGTATAGTAGTTGAATTTCCCCGGTTACTTGTGAGGAAAGTCTTCTTTTGCTATAATGAGGAATGTAACGTACAGGTTACGGACTTGAGTTTTTAGAGATAACGACTGTGCGTCCTTTGGGGCGCCTTCGTTATCTCTTTTTTGTTGGGAGGAATTAGCATGGAAGTTCGTCATTATCATTGGAAAGATGGGAAATCGCTGACTGTCGGCGAAAAGACGTTGGTCATGGGCGTCCTCAATTATACGCCTGATTCGTTTTCTGACGGCGGCAAGTGGAACAGCGCCGACACGGCCCTGAAGCATATGGAAGAAATGGTCGCTGACGGCGCGGACATCATCGACATTGGTGCCGAATCGTCGCGGCCGGGCTTTACGCCTATTTCTGCCGACGAAGAAATCGCCCGTCTGGAAACGATCCTGCCGCGTCTCGTCGCCGCCTGCCCGGTACCGATTTCCGTCGATACCTATAAGGCTAAGACCGCAGATTACGCCATGCAGACCGGGGCACATATCATGAACGATATCTGGGGCCTCCAGTACGCACCGGAACCGGGGGGAATGGCCACCGTCGCAGCCAAGTACGGCGTGCCCGTCGTCGTCATGCACAACCAGGACGGCACGGCATACGAGGACATCATCGGTGAAATGAAGCAGTTCTTCATCCGCTCAGCTATCATTGCCGATCAGGCCGGCATGAGCCAGGATCAGATCATCACGGATCCGGGCATCGGCTTCGGCAAGACCTTTGAACAGAATGTCTTCGTCATGAAGCACCTGCAGGAACTGACGGGACTGCCGTACCCGATGCTCCTCGGCACGAGCCGCAAAGGCTTCATCGGCAAGATCCTCGACCTGCCCGTAACGGAACGCATGGAAGGGACCGGCGCGACCTGCGTCGCCGGCATCTTTGCAGGCTGCAGCATCGTCCGCGTCCATGACGTCAAACCCATTGCCCGCATGTGCCGCATGGCCGACGCCCTGCGCCAGTAAAACGCTTTTCTTGACCATAGTGACGCTGACACGGTATAATAACCTGATTACAGTTAGCAGTTGCCTCCCTTAATAGGGGAGGTGCCTCGCAGAGGCGGAAGGGTTGCTTTTCACGGTACCTTTTGCAGAATCTTGAAAAAGCAACCCCTCTTTTGTTAATTATCATGATGGGGAGGGGCTTTATGGAAAATAAAAGTTTGCGCGGCCTTGTTGTTTGCCGCAATTTTTTGAATGATCCTGTGATCAAGGTGCTGTTGGCCGTCCAGGAAGACGGAGACAATCCCTACGGCAAGCATGAAGCGGCGGCGGTCCTTTTGGAACGGGCCGAAGAATTGGGCTTGAGCGGCAACATCCTGCGCCAGTATTTCCTTTATCTTTTAGGTGAAGGCGATACGGTCGCTGCCGCAGCCATCGAACGTTCAGGCAAGGCCGGCACGGGCATGACCAAAGCCCTGCTCCTGGATATGACCCTGCTCTGGCCGTACCTGCAGAAGTCGGCGTCGGACTTCCTCGATGTCGATTTCCTGGATAACTACGAACCGGCAGTCCCCAAGGTCTACGGCTACGTCCAGACTCTGGAAACGGCCCTCATGGGCGCTTCGACGCCGGAAGAAGCGACGAAAATCCTCCTGCATCATTATGCAGTTTACGGCCGCGGCAAGCTGGCTCAGTTCATGGCCTTCCGCATTGGCGACGACGGCAGCCTCATCGGCATCGAAAACTTCCCGCATCTCGAATGGGACGACCTCATCGGCTACGCGGCACAGAAAGAAAAGCTCCTGGCCAATACGACGGCCTTCCTCGCCGACCGGGAAGCGAACAACGTCCTCCTGACGGGCTCCCGCGGCACGGGCAAGTCGACGGCCGTCAAGGCCCTGGTCTGCCGCTACCACGGACAGGGCCTGCGCCTGATCCAGGTACAGCGCGGCCAGCTGAAAGGCCTGCAGCATCTCATGGAAAAACTCGGCGACATCGGCAGCAAGAAGTTCATCCTTTTCCTCGACGACCTTTCCTTTGACGAAAATGAAAAGGAATATAAATATCTGAAATCGGCTATCGACGGCGGCGTCACACCGCAGCCGAAAAATGTGCTTATTTATGCAACGTCGAACCGCCGCCACCTCTTGAAGGAAACGTGGCGCGACCGCAATGATGAACTGGATGAAGTCTACCGCGACGACAGCACGAATGAATCCATTTCCCTATCGGACCGCTTCGGCCTGATCCTTCATTACTCGGCGCCGACGCAGGACGAATACCTGCAGATCATCGCTCACGAATTGAAAAAAGCAGGCATTACCCTGGACCCGGAAGAGCTCCGCGTCGAAGGCGTGCGCTGGGAAATGGAACACTCCGGCCGCAACGGCCGCATTGCTCAGCAGTTTGTAAAATGGTATCTCGGCAATCGCCGCGCCTAAGAATGTTAGGTGTATAAACGTTTAACCAAAGTTTTTTCAGAAAATTTTCGAAAAAGCATTGACAAACGGCCGCTCTTTTTGTAGAATGTGTTCAAGCTTTTCAAACGGGCCGCAACGATAACGGCTCGCAAAAGCATATAGAAAAATCTGATGACGGGAAAGAGTAGTTCGACCGGACGTTCTCAGAGAGCCGGCGGCTGGTGTGAGCCGGTAATGAATGGCGAATGAAAATCATCCCCGAAGAGAAGTGCTGAAGCAAGATTAAGCACTGACGGTTTTTCCACGTTATAGGAAACGCGTATGTTGGTACGTTGTAGAGAGCCTGTAGGCAGTAATGCCTCAGGAATCAGGGTGGTATCGCGGAATAGTACTCCGTCCCTCAGCGAGGGGCGGAGTTTTTTTGTTGGCCTCTTTCGACGAATCTCTAAATCCCAACGAGAATAAATTATTTTATACTCAAGGAGAGATGTTATTATGGCAAAAGTATTCTATGATCAGGACGTAAATTGGGACGTAATGAAAGGCAAAAAAGTTGCCGTTATCGGTTATGGCAGCCAGGGTCATGCACATGCACTGAACCTTAAAGACAGCGGCGTCGACGTCGTCGTCGGCTTGTACAAAGGCAGCAAGTCTGTAGAAAAAGCACAGGCAGCCGGCCTTGAAGTCAAGACAGTCGCTGAAGCTGTTAAAGAAGCAGACGTCACGATGGTCCTCATTCCGGATGAAAAACAGGCTGACGTTTATGCAGCTGAAATCGCTCCGAACTTGAAATCCGGCAGTGCTCTTGCTTTTGCCCATGGCTTCAACGTTCACTTCAAACAGATCGTTCCGCCGGCAGATGTCGACGTCTTCATGGTCGCTCCGAAGGGCCCGGGTCATCTCGTTCGCCGTACTTTCGTAGAAGGCGGCGGCGTTCCGGATGTCTTCGCTGTTGAACAGGACGCTTCCGGCAAATGCTTCGACCTCGCCCTCGCTTATGCCCGCGGTATCGGCGGTACCCGTGCCGGCGTCATCCAGACGACCTTCCAGGAAGAAACAGAAACAGACCTCTTCGGTGAACAGGCAGTCCTCTGCGGCGGTATCTGCCAGTTGATCACCAACGGCTTCGAAACCCTCTGCGAAGCAGGCTACCAGCCGGAAATCGCTTATTTCGAAACCTTCCATGAAATGAAATTGATCGTCGACCTCATGTATGAAGGCGGCATGGCCAAGATGCGCAAATCCATCAGTGACACGGCTGAATACGGCGACTACACAGCCGGTCCGCGTGTCGTAACACAGGATTCCAAGAAAGCCATGAAAGAAGTTTTGGCCGATATCCAGAGCGGTGCCTTCGCTAAAGATTGGCTCCTCGAAAACAAAGCCGGCGGCCGTGCACACTTCCTCGCTATGCGCCGTCAGCACGCTGAACATCCGCTCGAAAAAGTCGGTGAAAAACTCCGTGCCATGATGCCGTGGCTCCACAACAACGATCAGAACGACTAATTAAAAACCGTTTGTCGTGAGTCGTTCGTCGTTTGTCGAAGAAGACAGCGGCGAACGGCTTCGATGAACGAACTTCGATGAACGTTATTATACACAGAGGTGAATGAGATGAAAATGACCGGTGCACAGGCAGTGATTGAATGTCTGAAACGTGAACAGGTACAAGTTGTCTTCGGCTATCCCGGCGGTGCTGTCCTGTCATTATATGATGAAGTATATAAAACGAAATTCCCCCATATTCTGACAGGCCACGAACAGGGTGCTGTCCACGCAGCTGACGGCTATGCGCGGGCGACGGGCAAACCCGGTGTTTGCTTTGCAACCTCCGGTCCCGGTGTCTGCAACATGGTCACAGGCATTGCCACGGCCAATATGGATTCCATTCCCCTCGTCATCATCAGCGGCCAGGTAGCGACGCCCCTCATCGGACGCGATTCCTTCCAGGAAGCTGATATCTCCGGCATTACCACGCCGATTACGAAACACAACTATTTAGTCAAGAACGTCAAGGAATTGCCCCGGGTCCTGAAAGAAGCCTTCTATATTGCAACGACAGGCCGACCCGGGCCGGTCCTTGTCGATATTGCCAAGGATGTATTCGATACACCTTTTGAATTTGAATATCCCGAAGAAGTTCATCTGCGCGGCTATCAGGGTCATCACGTCGGCCGCGAAGAAGATGTCGACCGCGCTGTCGCAGCCATCGAACAGGCCAAGCGTCCGGTCATCCTGACCGGCGGCGGCGTCATCCTCTCCGATATGTCGGACCGCCTC
>URLP01000049.1 GCA_900548635.1 uncultured Megasphaera sp. | reverse complement strand
CGGCCGTGCCCTGCTGCTGGGCAGGATGGCCTTTCGGAAGAGCGGCAGCGCAGCGGGCCAAAGCGAGAAAATCATCGGCCGTGCCGCGTTCGACGCCGCAGGCGAGATATGTACAGCCAAGGTGTGATGCCAGACTTACGCCGCCAAAGGCGAAGCCGGCGGCACTGGAGAGGGCGTAGACCGCCGGCAGTTCGATGACGGCGTCGGCACCGCTTCGGACGGCCCAGGCCGCGCGCTGCCATTTGTCGAAAATGGCCGGCTCGCCGCGCTGGACGAAGGCGCCGCTCATGATGACGGCAATGGCCGTCTCCTTTCCCAAGTGAGCGCGGATTTCCCGCAGTAAATGGGCGTGACCGGTGTGAAAAGGATTGAATTCGGCGATGACGGCGACAGTTTTCATGAGACCTCCTATTTGTTCTAAATTTCACAAATATCGCTTTGAGTCAATCTGTGCTATACTTATGTATATGATTCATAGAGACTTATCAAAATGACTCTCGTTAGTATAAGTATACGGGCAGGGACGGCAGCCGTCAATGCTCTCTCAATGTTGTATACTTATTCTTTCTGCAATTTCGTCGCTTTTTTTAGGTGACGCTATAAGGCTTTTATGCTATAATGAACCTAGTCTGCAGAAAGCATAATAGGTGATTGCATGAAAAGATTGAAATTATTCGCAGCTGCGGCCATGACCGCGGCTGTCGTATTGCTGGCCGGATGCGGCAATACGACAATGCTCGAAGAGTACAGTTTCGGGTATGTCCAGCTCAAAGCCGGAGATTCGGAAGTGTACGTCATGACACCGTTTGACTTGGCACACGTAAGCCGCCAAAATGGTGAAGGCATGATGTATATTAACAACGATAAGCACATCAATGTCGTCGCTGTCTCCGAAACAGCTGGCGAAACAACGCCTGCAGCCATGGCAAATGAATACGTTGCCATGCTGAAACAGACACCGGATGTTTCTGATCTGCAAACGAAGGTCACCGACGCTGAAGAAAGCGGCCGCAAGGCTACTGTTGTCGAAGCTTCCTATATGGAACCGCTCAACGGCAAGCCGGCCAAGCTCACAGTGCGGAGTCTCTTCTTTGAAGATAACGGCCAGATCTGGCACGTCATGTACATGTACAAAGACGGCGATGCCCTGGCCAAAGAAGTAGTTGACCACGTATTTGGCCAGCTCAAATAATTCTAAGACAAACGAAAGAGGGTAAATTTTCATGATCGTATTGGTTGTAAACTGTGGCAGCTCGTCCCTGAAGTATCAGCTTATCAACATGGACAATGAAGAAGTAATGGCAAAAGGTTTGGTCGAAAAAATCGGCCTTCCCGATTCCCAGCTGACCCACAAATGGAATGGCCAGAAGAAAGAAATCAAACAGTCCATCCCGGATCACAAAGTCGCTGTCAAACTCGTCCTCGACATCCTCACGGACGCTGAATGCGGCGTCATCAAATCGATGGATGCCATCGATGCTGTCGGCCACCGCGTCGTCCATGGCGGCGAAGAATTCGCTGCTTCCACGCTGATTACGGATGAAGTCATGAAAGCCTTGGAAAAATGCTCGGCTATGGCTCCGCTCCACAATCCGCCCAACATCATCGGCATCAACGCCTGCAAAGCCATCATGCCGAATGTTCCCCAGGTCGGCGTCTTCGATACAGCTTTCCATCAGACCATGCCGCCGAAAGCCTTCATGTACGGCCTGCCCTATGAACTCTACACCGAAGACCATATCCGCCGCTACGGCTTCCACGGCACGAGCCACCGCTATGTAGCCGGTGAAGTTGCCAAAGTCATGGGCGTCCCCGTTGAAAAACTGCGCATCATCAACTGCCACCTCGGCAACGGTTCTTCCCTGGCTGCCATCAAATACGGCAAATGCGTCGACACGACGATGGGCTTCACACCGCTCGCCGGCGTCCTCATGGGCACGCGCTGTGGCGACATCGACCCGGCTATCGTCCTCAACGTCATGGACAACCACAACCTTTCCACGAAGGAAATGGATACGCTCATGAATAAGAAATCCGGCGTCCTCGGCATTTCCGGCGTTTCCAGCGACTTCCGCGACCTCGGCGAAGCAGCTAAGGAAGGCAACAAACGCGCTCAGCTCGCCCTCGACATGTTCCATTATCAGGTCCGTAAAGAAATCGGTGCCTTCGCAGCAGCCATGGGCGGCGTAGACGTCATCACCTTCACGGCCGGCGTCGGCGAAAACGGCATCGAAGACCGCGCAGCCATCGCAGAAGGCCTCGAATACCTCGGCGCCAAACTCGACCCGCAGCGCAACAACGTCCGCGGCAAAGATGCCCTCATCAGCACGGATGATTCGACGGTCAAGATGTATGTCATCCCGACGAACGAAGAAATCATGATCGCCCGCGATACGAAGGAAATCGTTTCCAAACAGTAAGCTGCAAGTGCAGCCTGAGACGGAGTGAAGAACGTGAAGCTACTATACTGGGACATTGACGGAACCCTATTGAATACGGGCCGCGCCGGCCTGTACGCCATCGAAGAAGTCTTCCACGACCTCAAAGGAGAAGACGTACCGGTGCCGAAAATCGCTGCCGGCGGCAGGACAGATAATTTCATCTGCCAGCAGCTCCTCTACAAGGCCAACGGCGTCATGCCGACAGACGATGAAGTCCACGCTTTCTGCCGGGGCTATGAAAAAAAGCTCCTCAAATGGCTGAAGCGCAAAGCCGAAGAAGGCGTCATCCTGCCGCATGTCAAAGAGAACCTGGCTTTCTTCCAAAAAGAGAAGGAGTACAAACAGCTCCTGCTCACGGGAAACAGCGCCATCGGAGCCCGCATGAAAATGGACGTCTTCGGCCTTTCCCAGTACTTCGATTTCGACCACTCGGGTTTCGCCTTCAACTATTACTACCGCGATGACCTGGCGCGCAACGCCCTGTCCATTGCCAAAAAGGCATGGGGAGACGCCATCGAGACGGCATACGTCATCGGCGATACGCCGTATGACATCCAGTGCGGCAAAGCCATCGGCGCCCGCACGATCAGCGTCGCGACGGGCCGCTACTCCTACGAGGACCTGGCCAAATGTGCACCGTGGAAAATCATGCATGAACTCCCGCAGCCGGAAGAGATGCTGAAACTGATTGAAAATTAAACGAACGAAAAAAGACCCTGACTCCTATAAGGAGTCGGGGTCTTTTTCTGGTTCTTCGAGGCGCCACGTGTTCTCGAGGACGCGGAAGTTGAGGCGGTGCCATTTCTTTTCCATGTCGTCCAGGGTCTGCGAGGCGGAATAAAGCATATTATTTTGTTTCTTGGCCTGCTTCTCCAGCTGTGCGATGCGCACGCGCTGGGTGTAGACTGTTTCCGAGAGCTCGAAGACCTGTACCTGCAGGACGATGATCCAAAGGAGCTGCAGGAGAGCGGCTGCGATGAGACATCGCTGGCTCTTCGAGAGGCCGTGCCAGCTTTCGCGGAGGCGATGGACGTGCGCCGTAAAGGCATCGTGCCAGTGCTGTTTCTGCCGGCAAAGGCTGCCGGCAAAGGCTTTGAGCCTGTGTCTGTCCATGGGCATTATAAATTGGAAATGACGCGGGCTTTATTGCGGACGAAATCGAGCCAGAGCTGGGCCGCGTGGGAGAGGTAATGGCCGCGCTTCCAGATGACATAGAGGACGTGCATGATTTCCGGTTCTACGAGGGGACGGACGACGACCGATTCCGAGACGCGGGGATTCGTTTCCTTCGTCGGGCAGAGGCGGCTCGGCAGGAGGGCGACGCCGAGGTTGGCGACGACGGTCTGGATCATCAGGTCGCGCTGGCTCGTTTCGAAGACGATCTTCGGCTGGAAGCCGATCTTCTTGCAGTGCTGGATGATTTCGTCGTGGAGATTGAAGTCATCGCGGTAGAGGACGAGCGATTCATTGGCCAGTTTCTTGAGGGGAATCGTCTTTTCCTTGGAGAGGATGTTGTCCCGGTGGATGATGACGTTCATCGGGTCCTGGGTCAGGAAGAACGATTCGAAGTCCTTTTCCTTCGGCTGCGTGCAGACGATGCCCAGGTCGATGAGGCCTTCCTGGACGCTGATTTCGACTTTCTTCGAGCCGTGTTCGTAGAGGTCCAATTCGATCTGCGGGTATTCCTGCTTGAAAGCGCCCAGGAGGTTGGCGAAGATCGGTGCGCCAGTGATCGGCGGCAGGCCGATGAGGACCGTGCCCTGTTCCAGCTTGAATTCATTTTCGAAGTCCGTCTTCAAGTGTTCAAACATGAAGACGACGCGCTTGGCGTGGGAGAGGAAAATCGTACCGGCGTCAGTCAGTTCGACGGCCTTGGCGTTGCGCATGAAGAGGACGACGCCCAGTTCTTCTTCCAGGGCCTTGATGGTGCGGCTGATGGCAGACTGCGAAATGTGCAGGGTCCGCGCGGCTTTGCTGAATGATTTCTTGTCGGCTACTTCGACAAAGTATTTAAGATGATGAAAATCCATACTAACACCTCCACTAATGTGGTACACCGAATCGGGCCTTTAATATACACTCGAATGGTATACGTTTACAAAATAGCACTGAACGATGCATAAACTGGCATCACATTCCTATTGAATTTACCATTACTTAGGCATATAATTAACTTGTAAGAAAAAGTTACAAAGTCGTTCGGTTTGTGATGGTCAACAACTTGAAAGAGGCATGTTGATGTGCAAATCTGTAATATCACTATAATAGTATTACAGATTAAGAATATTAGCAATACCTTTTTTGAATATTGTTGAACCTTCCCGCAATTCATTGCATTTTTTTCAAGATAGGGACGTGTACGGGCGATGCGTGAACAGAAGTCATCCTTGGAACCTGGATGATTGTCCGCGCCAGTCCGTATGAGTTTGAAACGGAACGTCTTTATAGCTTTCTTAAGCCTATCAGTATGGTTTTTCCATATTGAAAGTATACTTTTATTTAAGGAGCGTGTTTTATCTATGAGCAAATTTAAAACCATGGATGGTAACGAAGCAGCTGCATGGGTGTCCTATGCATTTACTGAAGTTGCCGCAATTTATCCGATCACGCCGTCTTCTCCTATGGCAGAACATGTCGATGATTGGGCAGCCGCTGGCATGAAAAACATCTTCGGCCACAAAGTCAACGTTGTTGAAATGCAGTCCGAAGCTGGCGCAGCTGGCGCATTCCACGGTTCTTTACAGGCTGGTGCTTTGACAACTACGTACACGGCATCTCAGGGCTTCCTCCTCATGATCCCGAACATGTACAAAGTTGCCGGTGAACTCCTCCCGGGCGTATTCCACGTAGCTGCTCGTGCTTTGGCTAACCATGCACTGAACATCTTCGGTGACCATCAGGACGTTATGTCTGCTCGTGCAACAGGCTGCTGTCTCTTGGCCGAATCTAATGTTCAGGAAGTCATGGATCTCGGTGGCGTCGCTCATTTGGCAGCAATTAAAGGTTCCCTGCCGTTCATCAACTTCTTCGATGGTTTCCGTACTTCTCACGAAATTCAGAAAGTTGAAGTCATGGACTTCGAAAACTTCAAGAAACTCGTTGACTGGGACGCTATCGCAGCATTCCGCAAACGTGCCCTCAACCCGGATCATCCGGAAATCCGCGGCACTGCAGAAAACCCGGACGTATACTTCCAGCACACAGAAGCTGCCAACAAGTTCTACGATGCAATGCCTGATATCGTAGCTGACTACATGGACAAGATTTCTGAAATCACTGGCCGTACGTACAAACCGTTCAACTACTTCGGCGCACCGGATGCTGAATACGTTGTCGTTTCCATGGGTTCTCTCTCCGACGTTGCTAAACAGACTGTCGAATACTTGCAGAGCCAGGGCGAAAAAGTCGGTGCCATCAACGTTCACCTCTATCGTCCGTTCTCCAACAAATACCTCCTCAACGTTCTTCCGAAAACTGTTAAGAAGATCGCTGTCATCGACCGTACGAAAGAACCGGGCTCCCTCGGCGAACCTCTCTACCTCGATATCGTTGGCTTCGTAAAAGAAGAAGGCCTCAACATCGACGTTATCGGCGGCCGTACAGGTATGGGCTCCAAAGACGTTCTTCCGGAAGACTTCCTCGCTGTCTTCAAAGAACTCAAGAAAGAACATCCGCTCAACGGCTTCACGCTGGCTATCAACGACGACGTTACCAACCTCAGCCTGCCGCGCGAACCGAAGATGCCGCTTGACACGACTGGCCTTACGTCCTGCAAATTCTGGGGCTTCGGCTCTGACGGTACTGTCGGCGCTAACAAATCCGCTATCAAGATCATCGGCGACCACACGGATATGTATGCTCAGGCATACTTCGCTTATGACTCCAAGAAATCCGGCGGCGTAACAATTTCTCACCTGCGTTTCGGTACTCGCCCGATCGATATGCCGTACCTCATCGACGCAGCTGACTACATCGCTTGCCATCGTCAGTCCTACATCAAACGTTTTGATGTCCTCCGCGGCATTAAAGACGGCGGCACATTCATGCTGAACTGCACCTGGACTGATGAAGAACTGGAAAAAGAACTTCCGGCTCGCATCAAACGTTCCATCGCTAAACATCATGTTAAATTCTACACCTTGAACGGTGACGCTATCGGCCAGAAACTCGGCCTCGGCACTCGTATCAACATGGTCATGCAGGCTGCTTTCTTCGCACTCGCTAAGATCATTCCTATCGATGATGCCGTTAAATACTTGAAAGACTCCATCGTCAAGAGCTATGGCAAGAAAGGCCAGAAAGTCGTTGACATGAACAACGGCGCTGTTGATGCTGGTATCAAAGAATTCCATGAAGTTAACTATCCGGCTTCCTGGGCTGACGCTAAAGACGAAGTCGTCGAAGGCCGCCCGGCTACGAAGTACTTCACGGAAGTTGCAAAACCGATGCTCGAACAGGTTGGCGACGATCTCCCGGTTTCCGCATTTGCTGGCCGCGAAGATGGCACCATGCCTTCCGGCACTGCTAAATTCGAAAAAGCAGGCCCGGCTCTCCACGTTCCTTCCTGGGATGCTGAAAAATGTATCGGCTGCATGCAGTGCTCCTTCGTTTGCCCGCACGCAACCATCCGTCCGGTCCTCACGACTGACGAAGAACTCAAAGCTGCTCCGGCTGGTTTCCAGACGGCTGCTAAAGCTAAATCCGGCAAACAGTATCATGTTTCCATCATCGTTGACCAGCTCGACTGCCTCGAATGCGGTTCCTGCGTAAACGTCTGCCCGGTTCAGGCCCTCACGATGGTTCCGAACACCGACGCAGAACGTCAGAAGATGGATCTCTGGTACTATGGTACGGAACAGGTTGCTCCGAAAGCTAACCCGCAGAACAAGAAGACCGTCATCGGTTCTCAGTTCGAAACTCCGCTCCTCGAATTCTCCGGCGCATGCGCAGGCTGCGGTGAAACACCGTATGTCAAACTCATCACGCAGCTCTTCGGCGATCGCATGATGATTGCAAATGCTACGGGCTGCTCCTCCATTTGGGGTGCATCCGCTCCGGTTTCCCCGTACACCATGAACGCTGCTGGCCATGGCCCGGCTTGGGCAAACAGCCTCTTCGAAGATGCTGCTGAATTTGGTCTCGGCATGTTCCTCGGCGTAGACAAAGTCCGCAAAGACTTGGCTGAAAACCTCGACGCTGCTAAAGCCGTTGCTTCTCCGGAACTCCAGGCTGCACTCAGCGACTGGGCTGCTAACATGAACGAAGGCGAAGGCTCTCGTGAACGCGCTGACAAACTGACGGCTCTCCTCGAAAAAGAAGCTGCCGGCAAACCGGTCCTCGAAGACTTCCTCGCTAAGAAACAGTTCTTCGTTAAACGTAGCCAGTGGATCATCGGTGGTGACGGCTGGTCCTACGATATCGGTTACGGCGGTGTTGACCACGTCCTCGCTTCCGACCACGACGTCAACGTCCTCGTCCTCGATACTGAAGTTTACTCCAACACTGGCGGTCAGTCCTCTAAAGCTACCCCGACTGCAGCAATCGCTCAGTTCGCTGCTGCCGGCAAACGCACGAAGAAGAAGGACCTCGGCATGATGGCTATTTCCTACGGCTATGTCTATGTAGCTCAGGTAGCTATGGGTGCTGATAAGAACCAGCTCATGAAAGCTATGACGGAAGCTGAAGCTTACCATGGCCCGTCCCTGGTTATCTGCTACGCTCCTTGCATTAACCACGGCATCCGTAAAGGCATGGGCAAGAGCCAGCTCGAAGAAAAACTCGCTGTCGAATGCGGTTACTGGGATCTCTTCCGTTACAACCCGGATCTCAAAGCTCAGGGCAAGAATCCGTTCAGTCTCGACTCCAAAGAACCGGATTACAGCAAATTCCAGGAATTCTTACAGGGTGAAGTTCGTTATGCTTCCCTTAAGAAAGGCTTCCCGGAAGAAGCAGATGCCCTCTATGCTAAAACTGAACAAGACGCTAAGAACCGTCGCGAATCTTACGTTCGTCTCCAGAAAGGCTTCGAAGACTAATCTGACTGCACTTGCTGCATGAGAATAGTAGAAAAGACCTGTCGCTTTATGCGGCAGGTCTTTTTTTTTGTATACCGTCTTTTTCATTGCCTTTACAAAGCGGGGGGTATATAATGGCTTTGTTTGGTAAAACAACTTTATATGGAGGGATTCTTTATGACATCCAAAATGGGTACGATTTGTATCATTTTGACAGCCATCGCCTTTGGTACGATGGAAATTTCATTAAAGATCGCCGGTACGGCTTTTACGCCCTTCCAGCTGACCTTTCTGCGCTTCCTTGTCGGCGGCATCCTGCTCCTGCCCCTGGCCTTCCGGGATATCAAGAAGCGTCATACGAAAATCAGGGGAGGGGACTGGGGCTATTTAGCCGTCCTCGGTCTGGTCAACATCTGCTTCAGCATGATCCTCTTCCAGATCGGCGTCAACATGGCCAATGCCGGCCTGGCAGCCATCGTCTTCTCGAGTAATCCGATTTTCGTCATGATTTTCTCTTACTTTATCCTGCACGAAGCCTTTACCCGCAAGAAAGCGATTACCCTGGTCCTGAGCATCGTCGGCCTGATTATCGTTGCCAATCCGATGGCCATCATCCGCAGCGGCAACATCGGCCTCCTCGTCTCTCTGGCCGCAGCCGTTTCCTTTGCCCTCTATACGACCATCGGCAAGCTGCGCATCGGCAAACTCGGCGGCAATGTGGAAAATTCCTTCAGCTTTCTCATTGGCTGTGCCTTTTTGCTGGTCATCCTGCTCATCCACGGCGACCCCATTTTGGGCGGTATCGATTCCCATACCATCTGGCCGCTCCTCTACTGCTCTTTAGTCGTTACGGGCTTCGGCTATCTCTGCTTCATGAAGGCCATTGAACTGACGGGTCCGTCCAATGCGTCCTTTGCCTTCTTCATCAAACCGGTCGTCGCCCTTATCCTTTCGGCGATTATCCTTTCTGAACCGATTACGGCCAACGCCGTCATCGGCCTGGTCCTCATCCTTCTCGGCTGCACCATGGCCGGCCCGATTGAACGCCTCCTCTTCCGCCACCATGCTATTGGTGAAATCGAAGGCCGTCAGAACCATCCGGCTTGGATCAAAGAAGATACGGACAGCCCCCTGGTCATTACGATTTCCCGTGAATTCGGCAGCGGCGGCCGCAATATCGGCAAGCTCGTCGCCCGCCGTCTCGGCGTGCCGTACTATGATACGGAAATCCTCAACCTGGCCCATGAAAATCATCCGGAACTCTTCAAAGCCGTCCGCAAGGAACGCAAGGGCATCCTCAATCCGCTACTGGAAAAGATTTACGACGATTATGTCCATTATGCATCGGGCTATGAATCGCGCCGTCAGGAACTCTTCCGCGATGAAGCCGAAGTCATCCGCGAACTGACGAACGGCAAGTCCTGCGTCATCGTCGGCCGTCTGGCCAACTACATCCTGCGCCAGCGTCCGAATACTTTCAACGTCTTCATTTCCTCCGACCCGGACTGGGCCATCCAGCGCATCATGCTGCGCGAACACGTCAGCCAGGAAGAAGCCAAGCGCATCCGCAACCGCGTCAACGAAGAACGGCGCGACCATTGCATGTACTGCACCGATTCTTATTGGGGCTATGGTGCCAACTACGACTTGAGCCTCAAGTCCAGTGACTACGGCGTCGTCAAGACAGCGGACCTCATCCTCCAGGCTGCCCAGCACCGCCTGAGCATCTCCAAGGATGACCTCAAGCCGTCTGTGGCCGTAGAAACCGCAGCGCCTGCTGCTGAATAGCGCATCACTTCAAACTACAAACTATAAACTAAAAACCCCGCCGCACACAGCGGCGGGATTTTTACACAAAAGTCTTTATTTTGAGAATGAAAAGTGATAGAATAAGGATAAACTTATTGATAGTGATTATTCTTGAGAATGTGTCGTGATAACGATGGAGAAACGGTGGCAGTTCAGTCAGCCTGAAAAAGGGCTGCTCGCGTCCCTTTCTGAACAACTGCATATATCCCCTGTATTGGCCCAAGTCCTGGCTAACCGCGGCATCGCCTCTGTGGAAGAGGGGAGCCGCTTTCTTCACGATACGCTGGCGGCCCTGGCCGATCCCTTTTTGATGAAGGGTATGGACGCTGCCGTCATGCGGCTGGAGCAGGCGATAAAAGCAAAAGAGCGCATTGTCATCTACGGGGACTACGACGTCGACGGCATTACGTCGACGTCGCTTCTTTATTCGGTCCTGCGCGACCTCGGCGCAGCGCCGCATTTCTATATCCCTGAACGGGAAAGCGAAGGCTACGGCCTTAATGAGTGCGCTCTGGAAGAGCTGAGCCGCGAAGCGGATCTCCTGGTCACCGTCGACTGCGGTATTTCGTCGTACGACCTGGTCCGGGAGTTTGCAGACCGACTCGACATCATCATTACGGACCACCACGAGCCGCCGGCGCAGATCCCGCCGGCCCTGTCCGTCCTCAATCCGAAGCAGGACGGCTGTGCCTATCCTTATAAGGAACTGGCCGGCGCCGGTGTCGCCTACGTCCTCTGCCGGGCTCTCTGGCAGCACTGCTGCGGCGAAGCCCTGCCGGGCTATACGGATTTGGCGGCCCTCGGGACCATTGCCGACCTCGTGCCCCTGACAGGCGAGAACCGCATCCTTGTCCGCGACGGCCTGGCAGCCATGCAGCAGGGCCGCCGCGTCGGCCTCAAAGCCCTGCTCCAGGCGTCGGGCCTGAGCGGCAAGGCGATTACGGCCGGGCGCATCGCCTTTACGGCGGCACCGCGCCTCAATGCTGCCGGCCGCATCAGCCACGCCACGAAAGGCGTCGAACTTCTCCTCGAGACGGATCCCGTGAAAGCGGCCGCTGCGGCTGATGAACTGAGCCGCCTCAATACGGAGCGTCAGGATATCGAGCATACCATCGCCCAGGAAGCCATCGCCCAGATCGAAAAGCAGGGCCGGGGGCGCGACGGCGTCCTCATCGCCTACGGCGAGGGCTGGCACGTCGGCGTCATCGGCATCGCTGCC
>URLP01000048.1 GCA_900548635.1 uncultured Megasphaera sp. | reverse complement strand
CCGAAGCCGGCTGCGGCGCCGGCAGCTACGCCGATGCCCTGGCCCATACGGACGCCCTGATGACCAACCTGCCCGGCGTGCCCCTCATGCTCTGCATCGCCGACTGCGTGCCCGTCATCGTCTACGACCCCGTGAAGAAGGCCTGCGCCGTCATCCACGACGGCTGGCGCGGTACGGTGCAGCGTCTGGCGGCCAAGACCATTTTCGCCATGCGCCTGGCCTACGGCTCCCAGCCGCAGGATCTCCTGGCCTATGTGGGTCCGTCCATTTCCCGGGCCCATTATGAAGTGAGCGAAGATACGGCCATGGCCTTCCGCCGCCTGGGCCCGCAGTACGGTGCCTGTGCCGGCGAAAAGGACGGCGTCTGGTCCGTTGACCTCTGGCAGGCCAACCGCCTCCTCCTTTTGGAAGCGGGCCTTGCGCCGCAGCACATCGACGTGACGGGAAGCTGCGCCTTTGCGGAGGACGGGAAGTTCTACTCCTACCGCCGTGACGGCGGCCATACGGGGCGTATGGGGGCCTTTGCCGTGATTTAATGGCAGTTGGGACAAATTTTAAATATGGACTAGCTTTTATAGCCCCAACTAGATATAATAAAAGAAGTGTAATGTTTTATAAATATATGAAATATATATAATCACATGCACTACGGAGGGATAGGCTTGATTAAGGAAAATCTTGAGGCAGTAAAGAAAAGAATTGCCGATGCAGCTGCCCGCGTCGGCAGAACTGACGAAATTACGCTTGTCGCAGTCACGAAGAATCATCCCGTAGAAATGATGGAAGAAGCCGCCAAGTGTGGTGTCACGGACGTCGGTGAAAATCGGGTCCAGGAAGCGCTCCAGAAGCTGGAAGCCTTTCCGGACAACCATTTGACCTGGCACTTAATCGGTCATCTGCAGACCAATAAGGCCAAGCATGCCGTCGAACACTTCGACCTCATCCACTCGATCGATTCGGAACACCTGCTCAAAGCTGTGGATAAGGAAGCCGGCAAGATCGGCAAAGTACAGGATATTCTCCTGCAGGTCAATGTAGCCCGCGAAGAAAGCAAATTCGGCATGGACGTCGAAGAATTCCCGGCTATGTGCGATTTGGCCAAGAGCCTTGCGCACGTCCGCGTCAGAGGTCTCATGTGCATCGCCCCGAATTATGACAATGTCGAAGACGTACGGCCTGTGTTCCGCATCGCCCACGCTTTGTACGAAGACATGAAGCCGAAGTTTCCGGAAGGTCAGATCCGCTACCTGTCCATGGGCATGACCCATGATTTTGAAATAGCCATCGAAGAAGGTGCCAATGTCGTCCGCGTCGGTACGGCAATTTTTGGGCCCCGCAATTACTAAGGAGGAGTATTGAAAATGGGAGTAAAGAAAGTTTGGGATAAATTAGTAGGTACAGTAGGCGGCGTCAACGAAGACGACGAATTCGAAACGGATGAATACGAAGACGAAGAAGAAATGGAAGAAGAACAGCAGCAGCAGCGCAGCACGTCGCGCCGCACGCCGGCTGTCGCACCGCGCCGCTCTTCCGGCGTAGGCTATGCTGCCCCCCAGGAAAAACCGCTGCGCATGGTCATCGTCGAACCGGAAACTTTTGACGACGCCCAGAGCATCGCCGATTATATCCGCGACCGCAAACCGGTAGTCATCAACTTCGAATCGACGCCGGACGACATCGCCAAACGCGTCGTCGACTTCGTCAGCGGCGCAACGTACGCCTTAGACGGCAACATCCAGAAAGTCGGCAAGGAAATCTTCCTCTGCGTACCGAGCAACGTCACTGTCGACCACGGCAAACGCGACGACTACGGCGACTTCAACACGCCGCCCCTGGCCTGGAACGGCGGCAGCGGCAACAATAACAGCGGCAATACGCAGCAGCACTGATATTGAGGGATTGATTTGAAGAACAGAGATCGGATTATCCGCTACTATCAGGGGACAGACAACGGGGAACTGGCAGCCCGCCTCATCGACCTGGCAGACAGCACGGCCAAGGGCCGTCCTTATGCGGTCAGTGAATTTGTTTCCCCCGGCGCCGTCCAGATCGGCGAAACCATCCAGGCCCACGTGCCGTCCCTGATCCTTAAGAACTTCGGCGGCTATGAAGGAGCCGAACGGGTGAAGCTGGCCTTCGTCAGCGCCGACTATGACGGCCCTGTCGATTTCGGCATCACGGCCTGTAAGCTGACTTGGGACGAACGCTACCGCCTTTTGGGGCACCGCGACGTCCTCGGTTCGCTCATGAGCCTCGGCATCGGCCGCGAACGCTTCGGCGACATCATCATGCAGGACGCCGGCGCCGTCCTTTTGGCCGATACGAAACTCGTCCCCTATTTGAAACAGAATTTCACAAAGATTGCCATGGTGTCCATTGCCATTGAAGAAATGCCCCTCAGCGACATCGCACCGCGCCAGGAAAAGGTCAAGGTCATCAAGACGACCGTTGCCTCGCTCCGCCTCGATGCCATTGCCTCGTCGGGATTCGGCATTTCCCGCACCAAAGCCGCCGAAGCCATCAAGGGCGACCGGGTCCAGGTCAATTGGCAGCCCGCCAAGGGGCCGAGCCAGGACGTCAGTGAAGGTGATGTCATTTCCCTGCGCGGCAAGGGCCGCATGGAACTGGCCGAAATTACGGGTACGTCGCGAAAGGGTCGTATCGGCGTCTTGCTGAAACGGTATATGTAAGTCCCTTTCATACGGAGGAAATGCCATGCTTACACCAATGGATATTCACAACAAAGAATTTAAACGCGGTTTCCGCGGTTACAGCGAAGAAGACGTCGACACGTTCATGAACAATATCGCCGGCGACTACGAAAAGGTGTACCGTGAATACTGCGAACTGAAAGAACGCTGCGACAGCCTGCAGGACAAGCTGTCACAGTACGAAAAAATGGAAGCGACCATGAACAGCACGCTCATGCTGGCCCAGCAGACGGCAGAAAACGTCAAGGTTTCTGCTCGCAAGGAAGCAGACCTCATCCTTCAGGAAGCAGAAAGCAAGAAGCAGAAGATGCTCGATGAAACGATGAGAAATTTGCAGCAGTCCCAGCAGGAATGGGAAAAGATCAAAGCCCGGACCGAAGCATACCGTGCCAAATGCCGTGCTCTCCTGACGAGCCAGCTGCGTCTCATCGACGACATGGCCCTTGACGGCGATAAAGCAGCGCCGCAGGCGGACACGAAGGCCGTGGCCGTCAAAGAAGCGGCGCCGGCCGTTGCCGTTTCGCCGCAGGCGGCGAAGAAAGCCAAATAATTAAGTATTTTATAGATATGCTCTCTTTCAGGTATGACGCACGTTAGACCCGGCAGGGAGTATATTTGTTTATGAGGAGGAACGACATGAAACGCTTCTTTCTTTTACTGGCAGCCTGGTGCTGCCTCGGCCTCAGTGCCGCTTTTGCCTATAACCCGTACGCGCCGAACCAGTTCGACGCCGTCGACCGCAATACATGGGAATACAAGGCCGTCTATGACCTTTCCAAGGCCAACCTGACCGGCGCGCCCTTATCGCGCTTTGCGCCGTCGTACAACCTGACGCGCTACGAAGTGACGGAAATGATCGCCCAGGCCATGAAGAACCGCAGCAAGGCCACGCCGGACCAGCAGAAGGAAATCGATAAGCTCGCCGCCAGCTACGCCGACGACCTGCAGTACGTCACGCCTGCGGCTGCGCCGGCCCAGCCTGCGGTCCAGGGCATCGACTTCAACTGGAAGGGGGATAAGTGATGGCTGCCGTCAAAATGATCACCATCGACCTCGACGGGACGCTCCTGCGCAGTGACGGCACCGTGTCCGACCATACCGTGGCCGTCCTGCAGCAGGCCCGCAAAAAAGGCGTCGTCACGGCCATCGCTACGGGCCGCATGTACCAGACGGCCCGGCCTTACGGCGAACGCCTGCAGCTTGGCGACAGCCCGCTCCTTCTCTTTTCGGGCGGCCTCATCGAGACCCTGGAATCGAAGAAAGTGCTCTATCAGAAAGGCATCCCTGAAGAAGACAGCCGGCCTCTCCTGGCCTTAGCGAAAGAGAAGGGCTGGCAGATGCAGACCTATATCGACGACGTCCTGCGCGTCGCCGAAGACGGGCCGTGGATTAAAGATTACCAGCGCATCACGCACTGCGCCTATGACGTCTGCGGCGATGCCTTCTACACGCCTCAGGGCGCATGCAACAAGATTTTAAGCCGCGGCGAACATGACGAACTGGAAAAGCGGCGGGACCTCATCGAAGAACGCTTCCCGGGCCGCTTCAACATCCTCTTCTCGGCGCCGACTTTTTTGGAAATCATGCCGCCCGGCATCGATAAAGGCCAGGGCATCCGCCGTCTGGGCGAGCTCTACGGCATCGGCAGGGAGAGCATCATGGCCCTCGGCGATTCCCAGAACGATCTGGACATGCTCAAAGCCGCCGGCCTGCCCGTGGCCATGGCCAATGCCTCAGACGAAGTGAAAGCTGCTTACGTCACCGCCTCCAATGATGACGACGGTGTCGCCGCAGCGGTCGAAAAGTTTGTATTATAAATAGGAGGTTCACATGGACCATTTTCATCTGATCATCGTCACCGGTATGTCCGGCGCCGGTAAGACCCACGCGGTCCAGGTCCTGGAAGATATCGGTTATTTCTGTATCGACAATATCCCGCCCGTCCTCATCCCGAAGTTCGCCGAACTGTGCATCAAAGGCGGCGAACGGGTGCGCCACGTCGCCCTCATCGCCGACATCCGGGGCGGCCAGTTCTTCGACGCCATGAGCCAGTGCCTGAAGGAACTCAGGGACGAAGGCATTTCCTATGAAATCGTCTTCATCGAAGCCTCGGACCAGGCCCTCGTGCGCCGCTACAAGGAAACGCGCCGCGTCCATCCCCTGGCCCCGCACGGCCGCATCAGCCAGGGCATCGCGGAAGAACGGAAACGCCTGGCAAGTCTTCGCAAGAAAGCGGACTTCATCATCGACACGTCGAACCTGAAGCCGAAACAGCTCAAGGAAATCCTCGTCAAGCGCTATGCCATTACGGACAGCAAGAAGAGCATGACCGTCACCGTCGTCTCCTTTGGCTTCAAGCACGGCATGCCCATCGACGCGGACATCGTCGAAGACGTGCGCTTTTTACCCAATCCGTACTATATCGATGAATACCGCCACAAATCGGGGCGCGTACCGTGCGTGCGCGACTATGTCGAAAGCTTCCCGGTCACGCAGACGTATAAGGAAAAATGGTTCGACATGATCGATTTCCTCCTGCCCAACTACGAACGGGAAGGCAAGAGCCAGCTGGTCATCGCCGTCGGCTGTACGGGCGGCATGCACCGCAGTGTCTGTATGGCCGAAGCGATGTATAAGCATTTGCGGGACAACGGCGTCGACGTCTCCATCGAACATCGCGACCTTAAGAAGAACGACGTAGAAGAAGATGCGCCGGGGTACGAAGGCGAAGCGTAGGGGGTGCTGTCATGCGTTTTATGAAATGGCTGCATCCGGGCCTGCACATCAAGCGCTGGCTCTTCCTGTTCGGCCTGGGCATGATGTGCTCCAGCTTCGGCATTATCCTGACCTTTAACTACCAGTGGCTCGGTGAACTGGAAGAATGGGCCTTCCGCCTGCTCTACGAAGCGACGGGCCACTATAACTACACGATCCTGGCCAGCATGGGCATCGTCGTCATTCTCGTGGGCCTTCTCATAATGGCCTGGGCGACGCGCCGCCTGATCCGCACTATGGTCGGCGTCGTCCTGCCCGGCGAATCGGAAAGTCTGAGCGACCTCATCTTTTCTAACCTCCAGCTCTCGAAGGGGCCGAAGGTCGTCGTCATCGGCGGCGGCACGGGCCTCTCCGTGATGCTGCGCGGCCTCAAGGCCAAGACCTATAATCTGACGGCTGTCGTCACCGTCGCCGACGACGGCGGCTCGACAGGCCGCATCCGCCAGGACCTGGACATCATCGCGCCCGGCGACCTGCGCAACTGCCTCGTCGCCCTGGCCGATAAGGAAGGGCTCATGGAAAAGCTCTTCGCCCACCGTTTCGGCGGTTCCGGCAACCTGACGGGCCACAGCTTCGGCAACCTCTTCATTGCCGCCCTGATTGAAGTTTTGGGCGACGTCGAAGAAGCTATGGACGCGACGAGCAAGGTCCTGCGCGTGCGCGGCAAAGTCATCCCGTCGTCGGCGGACAAGATCCGCCTCAACGCGGAAATGACGGACGGCCGCATCATCGAAGGGGAATCGCAGATTCCCCATGCCCACGGCAAGATCAAGCGCGTCTTTACGACGCCGGAGCACCCGAAGGCCATCCAGTCTGCCGTCGACGCCATCAAGGACGCCGACGCTATCGTCCTCGGCCCGGGCAGCCTCTATACGAGCATCATGCCGAACCTCTGCGTGCCGGATATCGTCGACGCCGTACGCACTAGCAAGGCGCCGAAAATCTATATCTGCAACGTCATGACCCAGCCCGGCGAAACGGACGACTACAGTGTCTCGGACCACATCAAGGCTATCAACCGCCAGGCCGGCGGCAAGCTCATCGACTTCGTCATCGCCAACAACGGCGACGTCGACCCGACCGTCCTGCAGCGCTACGTCGCCCACGGTTCGCATCCCGTCATGATCGACAAGAAGGAAGTGGCCCAGACCGGCGCGACGCTCATCCTTTCAGACCTGATCAATAAGGAAAACAGTGCCACTCACGATACGAAGAAGCTGGCCAACGTCCTCTTCGATTTGATCAATGCCCTGCGCACGGATCTTTCGCCGGAACTGCTCCACTACTATTTGAAACGTTACACATTCAACCATCGTTAGGAGGCGGCGTCTCTTTGTCTTTTGCAGAAGAAGTGAAAAATGAAATCGCCCACTGCAAACCGGAGAACGGGGCCTGCCGCTTCGCCGAACTGGCAGCGCTCCTCTGTATGGGCGGTTCCCTCATCCTCGGCTCGCACGGCAATATCGGCATCGAATTCAGCACGTCGAACAACGCCGTCGCCCGCAAGGCCCTGAAGATGTGGATGGAATCCTTTCCGCTGCGGCCGGAAGTGCGCGTCCGCCAGGGTCTGCGCCTGCGCAAGAAGAATTACTATATCCTGCGCGTCACGCCGTCGCCGGAGAGCACGGCAATCCTCAAAGAGCTTTCCCTTTTCCCGACGGATGCGGAATTTTCTGCCATCGATCTCAAAAAGACCGACTGCCAGCGCGCCTTTTTGCGGGGCGCCTTCATGGGCGGCGGTTCTGTCAACCAGCCCAAGGGCGATTACCACCTGGAACTGGTGACGGGCAACGCGGCCTTTGCCGAAAAGCTCCTCAAGATCATGCGCCGCTTCCGCCTGCCCGCCAAGACGACGGACCGCAAGGGTGATTATCTCGTCTACATCAAGGAAGGGAACGGTGTTTCCCAGTTCCTCCAGTATATCGGTGCCGACCAGGCCTACCTCAAGTTCGAGAGCGTCCGCGTCGTCAAGGGGATGCGCAATAACGTCAACCGCGTCGTCAACTGTGAGACGGCGAATCTCCAGAAGACCGTCGATGCCGCCGTGCGCCAGCGCCGCGACATTACGCGCATCCAGGAATCGGGACTCTACCAGCGCATGTCGCCGAAGCTGCGGGAAGCAGCGGAACTGCGCCTGGCCAATCCCGAAGCCTCTATGAGCGAACTGGCGGCCCAGTCGGGCCTGACGAAATCGGGCTTATCCCACCGCTTCAAAAAAATCGCTGACATAGCGAAACAGATAGAAGGTCAAAAACACGATGAAATTTAAGAAACTCTGTACCTATATTGCCGGCCTGCTGACAGCTTGCCTGCCCTTTGCCGGCTCTTTCGCAGCAGATCTGCCGTCTGTCGACGATCCGGAAGTCATGCAGCGCGTCGTCGCTCAGCGGATGCTGCCGATTTCCATGACAGCCCCTGTCGATACGGGCACGCTGCTCCTTTCGGATAGTCCGGAATACGCCGATGGTGACGGGATCCTCTACGGGGATACGGTCAGCGGCGACGTGCGCCTCTATTTCTATCACGTCAATCAGCACCCGTACAACCGGAAAATCGTAGCCATGCTCTACAATCCGCATCCGTATCCGCTCGATGCCATCCTGCAGGGACTCCAGTACACGCGGCCCAGCACGGACTACTATCAGGTCGGCAAAGAACTGTCGACCATGTATTACGAAGGCAATATGACGGTCAACAAGATCAACGTCCCGGCTCACGGCTATGCCGTCGTCAGCCAGCACCTCAATGAAACCGTCGTCCGCCCGGACCAGCTCTTCTCGGGCATCGTCAATCTGACCCTGCCGGAATCGATGACCCTCTCGTCCATGATCCTGCCGCCTCAGGAAGACCCGATCGAATTCATCAGAAAGCAGCAGTACCTGGCCAGTGACTCTGTCCAGCTGCGTGGTACCTTCCACGGCAAGGACCGCTACCTGAGCACGCTCATCCCTTATGAAACGACGAGCGGCATCGGCTACATCCTCCTCGCCGACGGCGTCTGGGACCGCTTCCTCCAGGGCAAAGACGTCATGGACAACCGCGCCTCGGAAGATACGGGCAACTACGGCGTGGACTACACGGTCCACCTGCGCACGTCCGGGACGGGCAACATCCATCTCTACTTCAATACCCAGGGCGGCGAATATGCCGGTGTGACGGAATTGATCTACAGCGATCCCCAGCGGGGCGAAAACAAGAAGATCGTCGAACTGCCGCGGCACCGCCACTCCATGGGCCTCAATGACCCGTATGCCATGGAATACGTCGATACCTTCCCGGCCGGGACAGATATGACCATCCACATCATGCCGCCGGGAGCGGCCAACCTGCCGATCCGTTTCCTCGTCGTCCCGGACAATAAGCTCCAGCCCATCCGTGAAGCCATCCAGGCCGAACGCACGGCGAAAGAACAGCGCGCCGCCCAGGCCGCTGCCGATGCTGCCGCCAGAGCTGCCGCTGCCCAGCGAAAAGCTGCCTACAAGGACACGACCATCCAGCCCGAAGCCGAACTCCAGTCGGACAACCAGGGCCAGTTCACGTCCCTCAAAGACAGAATGGCAAAACTGCAGAAGAAGGATAAACGTTCGTCGTAGGTCGTTCATCGTTCATCGAACTAAAAAAGGACTGCCGCATAAAGGTGATTCACCTTATGCGCAGTCCTTTTTTGTGCCTGGTTTGAAGTTTGATTAAGCCTTCGGTTCTTCGCCGAACCATTTTTTGTAGATCTTGGCGTACGTGCCGTCGGCCTTGAGTTCTTTCAAGGCTTCGTTGACTTGTTTGCTCAGTTCCGGTTTATCCTTGCTGATGCCCATGGCTACGCCGCGGGAGGTAATGGGTTCACCGACGAGTTTGAGCTTGTCCTTGCCGCCCTGCTGGAGGTAGTACTGGGCGACGGCCTTATCGATGGAGACGGCGTCACACGTGCCGGCTTCCAGTTCCATCCAGCCCTGGGTGTTGGTGTCGAATTCCTTGACGTTGGCCCCGTGTTCGCGGGCGTAGTCGGCGGCTTTCGAGCCGACCTGGGCGCCGACGGTTTTGCCGGCGATGGAGTCATAGCCGTTGATATCCGTATTGCCCGTCGGGACGACGATGGTGTAGCCGCCCTGGTAGTAGACGTCTGTGAAGTCGATCTGTTTCTTCCGTTCATCCGTAGCGTCCATGCCGGCGGCGATGAGGTCGATCTGGCCGCTCTTCAGGGCCGGGATGAGGGCATCGAAGCCGAGGTTCTTGATTTCCATCTTATAGCCGAGCTTGTCGCAGACGGCCTGGGCCAGGTCGATGTCGAAGCCCACGTCTTTTTCATTTTCCGTGAATTCGAAAGGCGGGAAGGTCGGTTCTGTGCCGACGATCAGGGTCTTGTCGCCTTTGGCAGCGCCGCTGTCTTTCTTATCAGCCGTGCTATTGCCGCAGCCGGCGAGGAGTGTCATGGCTGCCAGGGAAGCAGCGACGAGGGTCGTAATTTTTTTGTTCATCATAGTAGGTTCCTCCAGTCAGGAAAGTGTAAGGATTTCACTGAGATCCTTCATGATTGCCACGTGGGGCAGGGCGGCAAATTCCGCCGCTTTCGTCGTGCCCGTCGTCACGGCGGCAAAGGCGACGCCGGCGTTCCTGGCCGCTTCGCCGTCGATCGTGTTGTCGCCGATGTAGAGGACGTCTTTTTTGGCGAGGCCGAAATGACGGCAGACGGCGTTGATGCCGTCCGGCGCGGGTTTCGCCGCTTTTACGTCTTCTACGCCGACGACGAGGTCGATGAGGTCACCCATGTCGTATTTGCGCAGGGTCTCGCCGATGCGCGAGCGCGTCTTCGTCGAGACGATGCAGCAGCGGGCGCCTTTTCTTTTCAGGGCCCGAAGCGTCGGCAGGGCCTGCGGATAGAGGTGGGTATTGGCCGTCATGTACTTGTCGGAGAAGCGGACCTTGTATTCCGTAATCAGGGCGTTGATGCGGTCCGGATCCGTTTCACCCGTGAGCAGGGCTGTGGCATCGTACATGGTCATGCCGATCGTACGGCGGATGGCGTCTTCCGGGATGCCTTTATAGCCTTCGGCATCGAAGAGCATCTGGAAGCACATGACGATGCCTTTTTCTGAATTGGCCAGGGTGTAGTCGAAGTCGAATACGTATGCCTTATACATGGATTAGTCCTTCGGATCGATGCCGAACCATTTCTTGTACAGCTTGGCGTACGTGCCGTCGGCCTTGAGATCAGACAGGGCTTTGTTGACTTTCTGCAGGAGTTCCGGTTTGTCCTTGGAGACAGCCATAGCGATGCCTGCATCGGCCTTCTTCGGTTCGCCGACGATCTTCAGGTCCTTGTCGCCGCCTTCTTTCATATAATAGAGGGCAACCGACGTGTTGATGACGACAGCGTCACACGTGCCGCTCTGGAGTTCCATCCAGCCCTGGCTGTTGGCGTCATACTGCTTGACCGTAGCGCCGGCTTCCGTTGCCAGGTCTACGCCCTTCGTGCCGACCTGGGAGCCGACCGTGCGGCCTTTGAGGTCATCGAAGCCGTTGATGTTCGTGTTGTCCTTGCGGACGACGACGGAATAGCCGTCATGGAAATAGGGGTCCGTGAAGGAAACCTGTTTCTGCCGTTCCGGTGTAGCATCCATGCCGGAAGCGATCATGTCGATCTGGCCGCTGCGCAGGGCCGGGATGAGGGCGTCGAAGCCGAGGCTCTTGACTTCGACTTTCGTGCCCATCTTTTCGCCGATGGCGTTGGCCAGGTCGATATCGAAGCCGATGTATTTATCATTTTCCGTAAATTCAAAAGGCGGGAATGTCGGTTCCATGCCGACGACGAGGGTCTTCTGGTCGCCGCTTGCGGCGTTGTCTTTCTTGTCGGCCGAAGAACCGCAGCCGGCAACGAGCGTAACAGCAGCCAGCGCCGCTGCAGCCAAAGCCAAACATTTTTTGTTCATCTGTAACAACTCCTGTTCCTGTATAAAATAAGAAAAATAAAATACAATTACTAGACATAATTATACTATAAAGAACGTGTAAAGTACATGGGAAAATCCGTTCATCGTTCGTAGTAGGCCGTTCGTCGAAGGAAAGGCTCCCCTGATAGGGGAGCTGTCAGCGAAGCTGACTGAGGGGTTGCTTTTACTGGGCGATGCGGAGCGCGCTGGTTTCGCCTTCGATGAACGAATAACGAAAAAAGTAAAAATGCCTATTGACATAGATGCCTCTTAGTGATATACTAAATAAGCTGTCGGGGCAAGTCCCCACAGAGCGGAATCTTTTGAAAAAAATACTTCAAAAAATTCCTTGACAAACC
>URLP01000047.1 GCA_900548635.1 uncultured Megasphaera sp. | reverse complement strand
AACTTCTCAAGAATCTCCCGCTTCTATAAGCGGGAGAGGTTCAATTCCTTAAATCCCTTTGAAATGGTTGCAAAATAGGAGCCAATCACGGTATAATGTATAATTGATATAATATCACAGAGTAGATTGCAAATTGTGTAAATTGGAGGTCTCGGATAGGTGTTTAATAAACTAATACAAAGACTGCTCGGGAATAACACGGAGCATGAATTAAAGAAGATGTGGCCCATTGTCCGTCGCATCAATGATCTGGAACCGAAATTGGCCGGCCTGAGCGATGCGTCGCTCCAGGAAAAGACGTTTGAATTCAAGAACCGTCTGGCCAACGGCGAAACGCTGGATGACCTGCTGCCGGAAGCATTTGCCGTCGTCCGCGAAGCCTCGCGCCGTGTGACGGGCATGCGTCATTTCGACGTCCAGCTCCTGGGCGGCATCGTCCTCCACCGCGGCGACATCGCAGAAATGCGTACCGGCGAAGGCAAGACCCTGGTCGCAACATTGCCGGTCTACCTCAATGCCCTGACGGGCAAAGGCGTCCACGTCGTCACGGTCAATGACTACCTGGCTACGCGTGACAGCGAAGATATGGGCCGCATCTACAAGTTCCTCGGCCTTTCCGTCGGCCTCATCGTTCACGACCTGACCTACGACCAGCGCCGCCGCGCCTACAATGCGGACATCACGTACGGCACGAACAACGAATTCGGTTTCGACTACCTGCGCGACAACATGGTCATCAGCGCCGACCAGATGGTACAGCGTCCCCTCAACTACTGTATCGTCGACGAAGTGGACTCGATCCTCATCGATGAAGCACGTACGCCGCTGATCATTTCCGGCCCGGGCGAAAAATCGACGGACCTCTACTATACGCTGGCAGGCATCGTCAAGACCTTCACCAAAGACGACTACACGATGGACGAAAAGCAGAAGACCATCGCCCCGACCGATTCGGGCGTCGCCAAAGTCGAAAAGATGCTGGGCATCAAGAACATGTTCGACAACGACCACCTCGACCTCAACCACCTGGTCATCCAGGCCCTGCGCGCGCGCTTCATGATGCACCGCGATAAGGACTACGTCGTCAAGAACGGGGAAATCGTCATCGTCGACGAATTCACAGGCCGCCTGATGTTTGGCCGCCGCTACAGTGACGGGCTGCACCAGTCCATCGAAGCCAAGGAAAACGTCAAGGTCCAGGGCGAAAGCAAGACGTTGGCGACGATCACTTTCCAGAACTACTTCCGCATGTACGACAAATTGGCCGGCATGACCGGTACGGCCAAGACGGAAGAAGACGAATTCAACAAGATCTACAAGCTCGACGTCTACGTCATCCCGACGAACAAGCCGGCCATCCGTAAGGACCTGCCCGACGTCATCTACAAGACGAAGGCCGCCAAGTACCGCGCCGTCGTGCGGGAAGTCAAAAAGCGCCACGCTACGGGCCAGCCGATCCTGGTCGGCACGACGTCCATCAGCCAGTCGGAAATCCTCAGCCAGATGCTGGACAAGGAAAATATCGTCCACAACGTGCTGAACGCTAAGTACCATGAAAAAGAAGCGGAAATCATCAAGAACGCAGGCCAGAAGGGCATGGTCACGATTGCCACCAACATGGCCGGCCGCGGCACGGATATCAAGCTCGGGCCGGGCGTCGCTGAACTGGGCGGTCTGATGATCATCGGCACGGAACGCCACGAAAGCCGCCGTATCGACAACCAGCTGCGCGGCCGTGCAGGCCGTCAGGGCGACCCGGGCACGACGCAGTTCTTCCTTTCCCTGGAAGATGACCTGATGCGCATCTTCGGCTCCGACAATATTTCCAAGTTCATGGACAAACTGGGCATGGACGAAGACGAACCGATTACGGCCAAGATGATCACCAAGTCCATCGAAAAGGCCCAGAAGAAAGTCGAAAGCCACAACTTCGAAATCCGTAAGTACGTCCTGGAATACGACGATGTCATGAACCAGCAGCGTGAAGTCCTCTACGGCCAGCGCCGCCAGGTATTGACAGCGGACTCCCTGCGCGATACGATTATGGGCATGGTCGACGATATCATCCACGAAGGCCTGGACAAATACGCCGACGAAAAGCTCTATCCTGAAGAATGGGATTTCGCCGGCCTCCTGGCACAGATGCAGCAGTACTTCGTACCGAAGAACGCCACGAGCGTGGCCGAATTGGAAAACCTGAGCCGCGTCGAAGTCCAGGAAAAACTGAAGCAGATCGCCGTCGACCTCTACGACGAACGCCTCAAGGAAATCGGCGAACAGACCATGAAGGAACTGGAAAAAGCCATTCTCCTGCGCGTCGTCGACAGCAAGTGGATGGACCACCTCGACGCCATGGATGCCCTCAAGGAAGGCATCAACCTGCGCGCCTACGGCCAGAAGAACCCTCTCGTCGAATACAAATTCGAAGCCTATGAAATGTTCGAGGAAATGATTGAATCCATCAAGCGGACCGTCGTCACCTTCCTCTATCATATCCAGGTCACGTACAGCAAGCCCGTACCGCAGGCTGAAGACCACCTCCAGGGCGCCCACGAAGTCCACGAAGAAAGCAAACCCGTCAGCGCCGAAGACATCAAGCGTGATGAAGAGAGAGAAAAGCAGTAAAAGGCAGCCGTAGGGGCGCCCATGTGGGGCGCCCGCGCGAATCCTGTGCAGAACCTATTACATTTATTTTTTAGAAGAGTGGTGATACTTGTGTTACTAGATGAAATGAGAAAACCTTTGGAAGACCTGAAACATAGAATACAAGAAATCGGGGATTCACTTTAACTTACCTCGGAAAAAAGAACGTATCATGGATTTAGATATGCAGATGAGCGACCCGACCTTCTGGGACGACCCGGAAAAGGCGAAGAAGGTTTCCCAGGAAGCGACGCTCCTCAAGACGGAAGTCGAAGGGCACGAAGCACTGGCCCGCAAGGCCGATGACCTGAGCGACTATCTGGAAATGGCCATGGAAGACGGCGACGCCTCCTTTGCTGACGATATCGAAAAGCAGTACCACGAACTGCTCAAGGAAATCGAAAAGCGCGAAGTACGTCTCCTCCTTTCGGGCGAATACGACAAGTGCAACGCCCTGATCACCTTCCACGCCGGCGCCGGCGGCACAGAAGCCCAGGACTGGGCGCAGATGCTGATCCGCATGTACACGCGCTGGGCCGAACGCAACGGCTACAAGCTGACCGTCCTCGACATGCAGCCCGGCGATGAAGCGGGCATCAAGAGCGCGGCCTTCCGCGTCGAAGGGGAATATGCCTACGGCTATTTGAAATCGGAAAAAGGCGTGCACCGCCTGGTCCGCATTTCGCCTTTCGATGCCGCAGCGCGGCGCCACACGTCCTTCACGGCTGTCGACGTCATGCCGGAACTGCCGGACGACGTCGATGTGGAAATCAACATGGACGACGTCCGCGTCGACTACTTCCGCGCTTCCGGTGCCGGCGGCCAGCACGTCAACAAGACGAGTTCCGCCGTGCGCATGACGCACATCCCGACGGGCATCGTCGTCCAGTGCCAGAATGAACGGTCCCAGCTGCAGAATAAGGAAATGTGCCTGAAATACCTGCGGGCAAAGCTCTTTGAATTGGAACAGGAAAAGCAGGAAAAACTGAAAGCCGAAATCGGCGGCGTCCACCAGTCCATCGAATGGGGGAGCCAGATCCGTTCCTACGTCTTCCACCCGTACAACCTGGTCAAGGACCACCGCACCAATGTGGAAACGGGCAACATCCAGGCCGTCATGGACGGGGACCTGGACATCTTCATCGAAGGCTATTTGCAGCAGGAAAAAGAAAAGAAGTTAGCAAAGCAGGAGCTCTAAATGAAAAAATGGATGATATTCTTTGTCATCGTCGCCGCCTTCCTGGTCGGGGCTAATTCCTACGCCCCCCAGCTGGCGGAAGCCGGTCTCTGCGAGGCCCTATCTGCCAAGTTCAACCTGCACAGCGATGACGTGCGCGTCCAGGCCTCGCCGGGAGCGAAGATTTTCCTCGGCGACATCGACGCCATTACCCTTCATGCCAATAATGTCGAAGTGAACGGTCTGAAATTTTCCCACTTCGACTGCAATCTCTACGGTGTCCACTTCAAACCCCTCCTGGCCCTGGCTGACCGTCAGGTCCGGGTCACGCACGCCGAAAGCGGGGAAATGACGGCTTCTGTGCGCAGCGAAGAATTGGAAAAGTTCCTCGTCCAGAAAGTCGAAGGCCTGACGCAGCCGCAGGTCTCCTTTGAAGACGACGCCGTCCGTGTCCAGGGCCGCGTCAAACTGGGCGGCCTGGTCACGGCCAATGCGGATATTCGCGGCCATTTCGGCATGAAAGGCTCGAAGCTGATGTTCATCCCTTCGTCGGTCAACGTTGAAGGCATGGGCGTCCAAGTCAGTGCGACACAGCTGGCGAATGTAGAAATTTACGACTTTGCCGGTTTTCCCCTGGGAATCCAGCCGGATCGCGTCACCATGCGCGACGGCATCCTGACCATCCACGGCCAGGTGAGCAACTCATAGATAAGGTGAAGAGAATGACAAACATCAATAAACGCAGCATGTTGGCAATGATCCTGGCCGTCTTCATCGGCCTCGTCTGTGCCGTCGGCATGTGCGTGCAGCGGAACGCTGTAGAAAATGAATCGACGACCATTGAACAGGCGATGGACTACGACGCCCTCGTCGTCATGGCCCGCAACGACGGCTATGACCTCGATACGGCCCTGCAGATGGCACATGATGCCGGTGTGACGAGTTTCGCCATTTATGACACGACACTCAATAAGCTGACCCAGCGCGGCGAACTGTCGCTGGTCACGAAGCTCGGCGCCGACCTCTATTATCCCCAGTTCGGGATTACGGACAAGTCCTTCGACTACTACCTCGTCGGCAAGCCCCAGAACCAGCAGGACCTCTACTTCGATGAAGTCGTCTCGGACCTGCGGGCCCGCCTCGGCGACGATAAGGTGAAGCTCATGTTCCACGGTCCGTACCGCATTGCCGGCCTTAAAGGCGTCATGCCCGGCCTGGGCGATGTCAACCTGGGCATCCTCAGCGCCGATGCCAAGACGATTTCGGACCACGGCTTCCACGTCATCCTGCGTCCGACGAACTACAGCAACCCGACGAAGGAAGAGGTCGCTCATTTCTTTGACCGTGCCGACAAGATCCAGAACGTTTCGGGCATCATGTTCGTCGGCAAAGAAGTCCTCGGCTATACGCCGGTCAATGCCCAGCGCAAGGAAATGCTCGACTATACGGCAGACCACCTCAACGACAGGGATATTCCTTTCTATATGATCGAATCGGTCAATCAGCTTCAGTATAACCAGCAGGACGGCATGTACGACCTGGCCGGCCTCGTCCATTACCGTACGGCCCGGGTCTATGCCATGGCCAAGGAAGAACTGGAAAAGATTACGCCTGAAGAAGCAGCCATGCGCTTTTACATCAGCGACTTGGAACGCAATGCCCGCGTCAATCTCTATCCGCTCTACAAGAAGCCCCTGCACGGCATGAACCTGACCCAGACCAACCTCTCGTATATCAAGCTGGTCTCGCAGAAACTGACGGACCGGGGTTATAGCCTGGGCCGGGCATCCATCATGGCGCCGTATTATCCGAACCGCCTTCTCCTGGCTGTCTGTGCGGCAGCGGCAGCGTGCGGCTTCGTCTTCGTCCTCAACCTGATCATCCCCTTGTCGGATCGTAAGAACTATCTCCTCATGCTCGTCGGCATCGCCTGCGGTATCCTCGGCGCCGTCGTTGCCAAAGGGGCGCTCTTCCTCCAGGTCTGGGCCATCGGCTGTGCCACAGCGGCACCGACGGCCGCCATCCTTTTGGCCCTCGACCACTGGAAGAAGATGAAGCTCACCAGGAAGCTCGGCTACGGCCGCGTCATCCGTGACGGCTCAATCGGCCTCTTCTTTGCCGTCGCCGTGGCCATGATCGGCGGTCTCTATATCGCAGCCATGCTCGGCAACATCCGCTTCTTCATGGAATTCGACTTCTACCGCGGCGTCAAACTGACCTTCATCCTGCCGCTGCTCCTCGTCGCCATCGGCTATCTGCGCCGTTTCCCGCTCTTTGGCTTAGCGAGCATGACCTCGCCTGAGGACTTCAAGGTCTTCGTCAAGGATTTCCTCAACATACCCATTAAGATGGGGACTCTCCTCATCCTGGCCGTCCTGGCCCTGGTCGGCGTCATCTTCGTCGGCCGCAGCGGTCATACAGCAGGCGTCCCCGTCCCGGGCGCCGAAGTGGCCATGCGCCGCTTCCTGGAAACCGCCCTTTACGCGCGGCCGCGGGAAAAGGAATTCCTCATCGGCCATCCGGCTTTCTATCTCATGGTGGCTGCACTCTACCGCAAATGGCCGCAGCTCCTGCATTTCTTCCTGGTCATTGCCGCAACCATCGGCGTTGGCTCCATGGTCGAAACCTTCGCCCATATCCGCACGCCTTTCCTCATGTCCTTTATCCGCGGCATCAACGGCTGGGTGACGGGCATGATCATTGGCATCATCCTGATTATTGTCATCGCCATCGTCAGCTATTTCACGACGTGGCTGGGAAAGCAGGTGGCCCATCGTGACTAGAGTCGTCATTTCCGGCTACTACGGCTTTGCCAACGCCGGCGACGAAGCCATGCTGGCGGCTATCGTCGGCTCATTGAAAGATATCATCCCCGATGTTTCGATTACGGTCATCACCGGCAACTGCCGCATGACCCGGGAAAATCATAATGTCCAGGCTGTGCACCGCCTGAATTTCTTTGCTATCGCAGCGGCTATTCGCCGCTGTGATATTCTTATAAGCGGCGGCGGCAGCCTTTTGCAGGACGTGACCAGCGAGCGCAGCCTCTATTACTACCTGCTGATCATGCGTATCGCCCTCTTCTTCAAGAAGCCCGTCATGCTCTATGCCCAGGGCATCGGTCCCGTGCGCGGCGCCAAAGCCCGCCGGGCCGTGCGCGATGTCCTGCAGCGCGTGGCCGTCATCGGCGTGCGCGATGCCGACTCCAAGGCAGAGCTCACGGCTATGGGCGTGACCAGGCCGCCGGTCCACGTGACGGCTGATGCCGTCCTTTCCATGCATCCCGTGGATAAGAACATCGGCCTTTATATTTTGAAGAAATACGGCATTACGGGCATCCGCCGCCGTCTGGGCATCGCCGTGCGCAACTGGCAGGGCCATCGGGCCTATAAAGAAGCCATTGCCGCCGCTGCCGACCGCCTCCAGGAAGAGGAAGACGTACACGTCATCTTCATCCCCATGCAGTATCCTGCCGACGTCGACGCCGGCCGCGACATCGCCGCCCTGATGAAGACCAAGGCCGTCGTCCTCGACGGCCACTACACGACGGTGGAATTCATGTCCCTCATGGGCTGCATGGACGCGGTCATCGCCAACCGCCTGCACGCCCTCATTTTTTCGGCTATCATGCAGGTGCCGGCCACGGCCATTTCCTATGACCCGAAGATCGACAGCTTCATCGACCTCATCGGCGACAAAGTCTGCGGCACGACGGACAGCGTCACGGCTGAGGCTATCGTCAGCGACGTTTCGCAGAAGCTCGCTCTCGGTCGCCTGGCACCGGAAGTGAAGGCCCGCCTCAACCACCTGCGCCGCCAATCCCTGCGCAACGCCTACCTGGCCCTGCGCGTCCTCGAAGGGAGGAAGGGCGTGCGCAAACGTCTGGAAGAACACCGGAGGAATTCATGATCGAACTGAAGAACGTCACGAAAATCTATGAGAACGGCTCGCGGGCCCTGGACCATGTCTCACTGCACATCGGCAAGGGCGAATTCGTCTTTGTCGTCGGCGCCAGCGGTGCCGGCAAGTCGACGCTCATCAAGCTCCTCTCCCATGAAGAGCTGCCGACGCGGGGCTCGGTCTTCGTCAACGGCGTGGAAGTCAACAAGCTTTCGAAAAAGCGCGTGCCCTACCTGCGCCGCAAGATGGGCATCGTCTTTCAGGATTTCCGTCTCCTGCCCAACAAGACGGCCGAAGAGAACGTGGCCTTTGCCATGGAAGTCATCGAAGCGCCGCGGCGCCTCATCCGCAGCCGCGTCCGCGAGGTCCTGGACCTCGTCGGCCTCGTTGGTAAGGCCGATGCCCTGCCGAAGAACCTTTCCGGCGGCGAACAACAGCGCGTCGCTATCGCCCGGGCCATCGTCAACCGGCCGCTCCTGCTCATCGCCGACGAACCGACGGGCAACCTCGACCCGGAGACGTCGCAGGAGATCATGGACGTTTTCCGCAAGATCAACCACATGGGCACGACGGTCCTCATGGTCACGCACGATAAGACCCTCGTCGACATGATGAACAAGCGGGTCATCGAAATCGACGGCGGCAAAGTCGTCCGTGACGAACAGAGAGGGGGCTACGACGATGAAACTTAGGACCATGCGCTACTACGTCTCCGAAGCGGTCCAGTCCTTCTGGCGCAACCGCTTCATGTCCCTTGCTTCCATCGCCACCGTCGCCTTGTCGCTCTTTATTTTGGGCCTCTTCTTCAGCCTCGTGGCCAACCTGGACTATTTCGCTGAAAATCTGGAAAGCCAGGTGGAAATCACGGTCTATCTGAAAGACGATGTGACCCAGGAAGACATCGACAGCGTGGGACGCCGCCTGCAGGCCCTGGATGACGTGAAATCCATTTCCTTTACCGATAAGGACCAGGCCATGGAAATCATGAAGGAACGCATGAAGGACCAGCCGGGCATCCTCGACGCCCTGGACGGCAAGAATCCTCTGCCCAGTTCCTATGAAGTGACCTTCACGGAACCGGCCGCTGTGCGCCGCACGGCAGATATCATCGCGGACTATCCGGAAGTCGAAGGGACCCATTACGGTCAGGAAATCATCGAGCAGCTCTTCCAGATCACGCGCGTCATCCGCTGGGGCGGCATCGCCCTGATCATCTTCCTGACCTTGGCCATGCTCTTCATCATTTCCAACACCATCCGCCTTACGGTCTTTGCGCGGCGCAGGGAAATCGCCATCATGAAATACGTCGGCGCGACGAACTGGTTCATCCGCTGGCCTTTTCTTTTGGAAGGCCTCTTTTTGGGCTTCATCGGCGGCCTTATCGCTGACCTGGCCCTGTGGCAGTTCTACGATTTTGCCGTGACGGCCATCCACGAGAGCCTGGCTTTCCTGCCCCTGGTCAGCGCCGACCCCTTTCTGTACCGCACGGCGGTACTCCTTTTGCTGATCAGTATGGCCATCGGCGCCCTGGGCAGTACGATTTCCCTGAAACGCTATATGAAGGTGTAATATGCTGAGAAAATACATCCTCCTCTGCCTCGCGGCGGCCCTTTTGACGCCGGGCGCGGCTTCCTTTGCCGACGACGGCGACCTGCAGGACCAGCTTGCCGACGTCCAGAGCCGCATGAGCGAGCAGAGCGAGAAGAAAGCCCAGGCCGAGGCCGTCATCGGCAGCGTCAACGATAAACTCTATGACATCCAGAAGAACCTCGAAAATGCCGAGGGTGAATACAAGGCCGTGAGCGAAGACCTGACGGCAACGGAAGGGAAAATCGCTGCGGCTCAGGACGAGCTGGAAAAGAGTCAGGCCCGCCTGGAAAAGCGGGAAGCCGTTTTTCAAAGGCGCATCCGCGATATCTACATGCACGGCCAGCTGAATTACCTCGACGTCGTCCTCGGCGCCCGGGACTTCAGCGACTTTTCGAACCGTCTGGAACTGCTGCGGCGCATCCTCGCCTCGGACATCCAGCTCCTTGCGGATATCCGTTCCGAACGGGATGCCATCCGCGCGGCCCAGGCTGAACTGGAAGCTCAGCGCAGCCGTCAGGCGGCCCTCAAGGAAGAAGCGGCGGCCAAGCGCGACGAAATCGCAGCGCATAAGAAAGAAAATGAAGCCCTTCTCTATCAGGCCCAGTATGATAAGGCCACGGCCGAGAAGGCCTATGAAGAATATCAGCAGGCGTCCCAGGCCATCGCCGACATGCTGCGCCAGCGGGAAAGTGCCCCGGCAGCAGCCTCTGGTGGGGACGCAGGGGAGCCTGACAGCTACCCGGCTGCCGCAGCTGGCAGCGGGGGCATGATCTGGCCCGTCAATGGCGTCGTCACCTCGCCTTACGGCTACCGGACGCATCCGATTTTCGGCACGACCATCTACCACAGCGGCATCGACATCGGCGTCGATTACGGCATGCCCGTCCAGGCCGCGGCCGGCGGCACGGTCGTCGAAGCGGCCTGGATCAGCGGCTACGGCTATTCCGTGATCATCGACCACGGCAATGGTCTTTCGACGCTCTACGGCCACAATCAGGAACTGGCCGTCTCGGCAGGCCAGCAGGTATCACAAGGCCAGGTCATCGCCTACGCCGGCTCGACGGGCAACTCCACGGGCCCCCACGTCCATTTCGAAGTGAGAAGCAGCGGCGAACCCGTCGACCCGAACGGGTATCTGTAGGTGAGGGATTAGCGAAGGGCAGCGAAGGCTCCAATCGATGAACGACCTACGACGAACGACAAATCCGAGAGGGGAATTTCAATCATGGGAAAAAATAGTTTACGCGAGACCTGGGAACGGATCCGCCGGCCGCTGGGCTATGTCTGCAGCGGCATGATCATTATGATTGTCGCCATGGTCGGCCTTTTCTGGTACTATACGGGCCGGCCGTCGTCGATGTTTGAATTTTTCCGGACCTTGGAAATCATTGAAAGCCACTATGCAGAGAATGTCGATAAGAATGCCATTTTTGACGGCGCCCTGAAGGGCATGGTCAGTACCCTCGGCGACAAGCATTCGCTCTATCTCGGCGGTGACTTGTACAAAGATTTCTCGGCCCAGATGAGCGGCTCCTATGCCGGTATCGGCGTCTATATCGCTTCGACCGATGACGGCATCCTCATCGCCGGCGTCATGGAAGGCAGCCCGGCTGAAGAAGCGGGCCTGCAACGCGGCGATATCCTCGTTTCCATCAACGGTACGCCGACGCAGGGCATGCAGCTCGAAGATGTATCGAAGAGCATCCGCGGTCCTGTCGATACGAGCGTCGACCTCGTCATCCGCCGCGACGGTGCCGAACAGAGCGTGACTGTGGCACGCCGCCAGATTCACATCCCGACGGTCGCCGGTAAGATGGTCGACGGCGCGGACGGCGTCGGCTACATCCGCGTCGCCGTCTTCAGTGACGGTACGGCCGATGATTTCACGAAGAAATTCAACGAACTCCGCGAACAGGGCATGACCAAGCTCATCCTCGATTTGCGCGACAACCCGGGCGGCATCGTCGAACAGGCCGTGGGCGTGGCCAGCAATTTCGTACCGCCGAACAGCACCATCGTTTCCTATACGGAACAGGACGGCAAGGAGGACAACTACACGGCCCAGGGCACGGACGACCCGATTCCCATCGTCGTTTTGGTCAATGAAAATTCTGCCAGCGCCTCGGAAATCGTCGCCGGTGCCGTCCAGGACATGAAGCTCGGTCCCATCGTCGGCGTCAAGACCTACGGCAAGGGCACGGTCCAGGGCGTCTTCCCGGTGGACCAGCAGTCGGCCGTCAAAGTGACGGTGGCCAAATACAGGACGACGAACGGCCGCGAAATCGACGGCGTCGGCATCGAACCGGATGTCGTCGTGCCCCTCAGCCCGTCGGACCAGACAGATACGCAGTTTGAAAAGGCCCTGGAAATTATTTCCCAGAAATGACTTTACAGATGGGCCAAGATGCTTTAAAATTTTAGAGTAACGTTAATTCGATATTGGTGGACAGATAGACAGGAGACATGGTATATGTATGCTGTGTCTCTTTCTGTATCCTGTGTTTTTTATATGAGGTGAAACATGTTTATAGACAGAGCAAGAATTTTTGTACAGTCCGGCAAGGGCGGCGACGGCATGAGCAGCTTCCGTCATGAAAAGTTCGTCCCCAAAGGCGGACCGAACGGCGGCGACGGCGGCCAGGGCGGCAACGTCGTCCTCGTGGCGGACCGCAACGTCAA
>URLP01000046.1 GCA_900548635.1 uncultured Megasphaera sp. | reverse complement strand
CGACTGCCGCTTTGACGGCAGCAATGGACGAGAGATTGATGATGGCCCCTTTTTTCTGAGAGCGCATATACGGCAGGACGGCACGGATAAGGCGGATTGGACCGAAGAGGTTGGTTCCATAGAGGGCTTCTACCTTATCCCATTCGCCTTCTTCGATTGCTGCCCGATAGGCATAGCCCGCATTATTGACCAATACATCGACGCCGCCGAATTTTCTTTCTGCCGCCCGTACCGCAGCCTGGATGTCGATAAAATTCGTTACATTCAGAGGCACGGCCAACGTCTGCGCGGGATAGGCAGCTGCCAAGTCGTGCAGTGTTTCCGGCTTTCTCGCCGTGAGGACGACATTATATCCTTTTTCTAATGCATATTTCGCAAGACTGCGCCCGAGACCACGGGAGCAGCCTGTAATCAACCATGTTTCCATATACTAATTTCTCCTTCCTGTCCTAATGGCGTTTCTTACCGGACTGCCAGTTCAAGGATTTGATTGTGCAGTAAATCCGGCAGATAGAGTGTTCCTGCATCATAGCCGATATCGGCCGGGGTCCGTCATCGTAATATAGAGTGTATTACCGTCCAAGGCGCAGCAATTGACGATTTTATCGCCATTTTCAGGGAAATGTACGATTTGCGGCGCTGCCAGGCGGTCGTGCAGGTCATAGATTTTCAAATCAGCAAGGTCGCAGACGAAAAGGTAATGGTCTTTCACAGCCATCGCCTTCGGTTTCAACAATCTGCCGTCCGCTGCGGCTGCGAAGCGGCATAGACCGCATGCCCGTTTAAAGACAGCGTGGCCGCAGGTCCGACAAATTTTCCCAGGACAAAGACGTCCGTGCCGTTGACGAGCTGTTCACAGATAATGGTGAAAGCCACCGGCAGAGCAAAGCGGAACAGCTGGCCGGCCAGCGGCCCTTTCAGGAAACTTTCAGTCATGGATTTTCATCTTGCCGATAGCCAGCGCCCTCTGCGGATCCATTTCGTCGTAAATGGGGCTCTGTTTCGTATCCAGTGTGCGGATAGCCTGCATGTCTTCATCGCTGAGGGTAAAATCGAAGACATCGATATTTTCCTGCATCCGTTCTTTGTGGACCGATTTTGGGATGACGACGATGCCGCGCTGCAGGAGCCAGCGGAGCATGACCTGACCTGTCGTCTTGCCGTACTTTTGGGCAATCTGCTGCAAAAGCGGATTGCTGAAGATATGATTCGCCCCTTCGGCGAAGGGAGCCCAGGCTTCGTGCTGGATGCCCTGTTCTTTCATGAAGGCTTCTTCGGCCCACTTCTGGTTCCAGACATTGGTTTCGATCTGATTGACGGCGGGCTTTACTTCATTGCAGTTGAAAAGGTCCGCCAGGCGTTCGTTCCAGAAGCTGGTCACGCCGATGGCGCGGATGCGGCCTTCTTTGTAGAGCCATTCCATAGCGCGCCAGGCGCCGTAGTAATCGCTGTAGGGCTTGTGGATCAGATAGAGGTCGAGATAGTCGAGACCCAGTTTCTTCATCGATACATCGAAAGCTTTCAGCGTATTGTCATAGCCGTGGTCCTGGACCCAGAGCTTGGTCGTGACGAAGAGGTCTTCCCGGGGGATGCCGCTTTCTTTGATGGCGGCTCCGACGCCTTCTTCGTTGCCGTAGGAAGCGGCCGTATCAATCAGACGGTAGCCCAGTTTCAGGGCCGTACTGACGGCTTTTTCTGTTTCTGCGGGTTTCGTCTGATAGACGCCGTAACCAAGCATCGGCATTTTAACGCCGTTATTTAAGGTAACATATTCCATGATATAATCTCCTCTCGCGTGACTTTTAAAAGCAACCATTATTCCTGAAAATGAAGGGGCATCTGGGCGTAGCTTTCTTCCAGAGAATCACTGGGGTGATAGTAGCGCTTCGTACCGTCTAATTTGGCGATTTCCTGCATTTCATCTGCCGTCAGGGCAAAATCGAAGATATCGAAGTTGGCCCGGATATGGTCGGGGTTCTTCGAGCCCGGGATAGTGATGATATCCATCTGGACAGCCCAGCGGAGGATAATTTGTACTGGGCTCTTGCCGTATTTTTCCGCTAATTTCACGAATACCGGTTCACGCTGCAGGCCGGCGTCGCCGTGGCCCAGGGGATACCAGCCCATGAGCTTCGTGCCGTATTCCTTGAGGCGGTCCATCTGAGCATGATGGGCGTAGTACGGATGGGCTTCCAGCTGGATGACATGAGGCTTGATGGCTGCCGCTGCCAGGAGTTTTTCCAACTTAGCATCGTGGAAATTGGAAATGCCCAGAGATTTGGCCTTACCTTCGCGATAGGCTTTTTCGAGCTTTTCGTAGCCGGCGAGGAAATTGCCGGCCGGCTGATGGATGAAGAGGAGGTCGACGTAATCGAGCTGCAGGCGTTTTAGCGTATCGTCGACAGCGCTTTCACTTTCATAGACCGTCGGCCAGAGCTTCGTCGAGATGAAGAGGTCTTCCCTCTTGACCAGCCCTTCATCGACAGCCCGGGCTACGGCCCGGCCGACAGCCGTTTCGTTGAGATAGCCGTTGGCTGTATCGATCAGTCGGACGCCGGAGCAGATGCCTTCATAGACGGCGTTTTTCGTATCTGCCAGGCTGAGCTGGAAAGTGCCGAGACCGAGAAGCGGCGCTTTGACGCCGTTGCTTAAAATTGTATATTCCATAAGAATCTTCCTTTCTAAGTGCTTACCAATCTATTTTTCTACTTTCGAACCGCCAAAAACGTCGGACATGTCGATTTGTTCCAACGTTTCATCGATGCGGCGGACTTCATTCTGCGTGAGGACAATGTCGGCGGCGCCGCCATTTTCCTTGAGGCGGCCCAGGTTCGTCGTACCCGGGATGGGGACGATCCAGGGCTTTTTGCAAAGCATCCAGGCCAGGGAAATCTGGGCCGGCGTGGCATTCTTCTGGTGAGCCAGTTCCTGGATCCAGTGGATGAGTTCCTGATTCTTTTCCATATTCTTTTCCTGGAACTGGGGCATGATGCTGCGGTAATCCGTTCCCTTTTCGAAGTGGGAATGACTGTCATAGCGGCCGCTGAGGAGGCCGTTGGCCATCGGTGAAAAGGCGACGAGGCCGACGTTCAGTTCTTCCAGGACCGGGAACATCGGTTCATACCAGCGGGCCATCATGGAGTAGGTTCTGTACAGCCGTAACCGGGCAGACGGCGTGGGCCCGGCGCAGCGTGTCGGCGTCGACTTCAGAGAGGCCCCAGTGGAGGATTTTCCCTTCTTTGATCAGGTCGGCCATGACGGAGGCGACTTCTTCAACAGGAACTTTCGGATCCTGACGGTGCTGATAGTAGATGTCGATGTGGTCCGTCTGCAGGCGCTGCAGCGACGCGTCGACGGACTGGCGGATGACCTCCGGACGGGCATCGGTAACAATGGGTTTGTTCGTCGCCGGCGAGTCCAGGTCGAAATGGATGCCGAACTTCGTGCCGATCTGGATGCGATTGCGGAAGGGCTTAAGCGCTTCGCCGAGGAGCGTTTCGTTGGCATGCGGATTGTCCGGCGTGCCGTAGACTTCGGCCGTATCGAAGAAGGTGTAGCCAAAATCGACGGCCTGTGCGAGCAGTTCGGTCATTTCTTTTTTATCTCTCGGTTTGCCGTAGCCGTGGCTCATGCCCATGCAGCCAAGGCCGACAGCCGATACGGTAAAGTCTTTTCCTAAGGTACGAGATTTCATGAATGTCTCTCCTTTATAAATAAAACGTAGAGCATTTTTTGTTTCCTTGCTTCTTACAGCTCTTATCATACGGCAGGATGCTGGTAAAGTACAGTTCCGGTTCGTTAGAGCAGTATAAATTAAACGCATACTGAATCTTTCAAAAAAACCTCTTCTGTGCTACACTGACAGAAGAGGTGATACGATGTTTGAACTCAATCAACTGGAACAATTACTGACCGTCGCGGAGTGCGGCACTCTTTCGGCAGCGGCCGAGAAACTCCACCTGTCTCAGCCGGCCCTGAGCCGCTCTATGCAGCGCCTGGAAGCCGAGCTCTCCGTGCCGCTCTTTAGCCGGCAGAAAAATAAAATCGCTCTCAATGAAAACGGCCGGCTCGCCGTCGCCTATGCGCACAAAGTCGTTCAGGAAGCACAAGAAATGAAAGAACGTCTCGTCGCCCACGAGCGGGCACGGCATACGATTCTCATCGGCTCCTGCGCACCGGCGCCGCTCTGGCGTCTCATCCCCCAGCTCTCGGCGTCCTTTCCGGAGATGACTATCGCTTCAGAAATCCGGGACCTGACCCTACTCGAAGAAAAGCTGCACGACCAGAGCTACCAGCTCATCGTCCTGCCTTATGCTCTCGATGAAAAAGGCCTCACCTGCGTCAAAATCGGCCAGGAACATCTCTGCTTCACCCTGCCGCCGGCCCATCCCCTGGCCAGTCGGAAAGGGCTGCACCTAACGGACCTCAACGGTGAAACTATGCTCCTGCGGCCGAACCTGGGGTTCTGGGGCCCCATCGTGAAGCAAGCCATGCCGGAGACAAAATTTCTGATTCAGGAAAACGAAGCTTTCAATGAACTCGTCAAATTCTCCGTCCTCCCCTCCTTCGTCACAGACCTCAGCCTGCACCGCCAAGGCCCGCCGCCGGACCGCGTCGTCGTCCCCATCGAAGACGCCAGCGTCCAAGCCACATACTACGCCTGCTTCTGGGAGAAAACAGGGTGGAACCTGAAAAAGGCCCTCACCGCATAACGCGGCAAGGGCCTTTTTCGTCGTTCATCGTTCATCGTCGAACGAACTACGATGAACAGCTTTTACTTCCTCAATCCAATCATCGATGTCCTGTGCAGCTGTCACCAACTTACTGCCGCCGGTCGAATCGAACTGTACCGCCAGCGACGGACCGAAAGACGCGCCCCGGCAGGCCTTTTCCATATCTTTCAGCGTATGGCCGGGCCAGCCGCCGTGGGTCTGGAAAAGGATGACCTGCTTGCCGCTGAAATCATGATCCGCCAAAAAAGACTTGACCGCCGGCGCCATCGTATACCACCAAGTCGGCGTACCTACGGCAATGACGTCATAATCCGCCGGATCATACGGCAGGGCCTTAATTTCCGGCATGAAGCCGCTGTTCACTTCCCGCTGGCCCTGAGCCACGACATCGTCATATCTGCCTTCATAAGGATGAAGCGTTTCAATTCGTTCCATGTCAGCGCCGGCAGCCCGCTGCAGCTGAGCCGCAATCTTCGCGGTATTCCCATTGCTCCAACTATAATAAACAATCAGTATCTTCTTCATCGTCATGCTCCTTCATTCCGAAAACCAAAAGCCTTAATTCTTTACAGTTTCATTGTAACAACCGATAAATGAAATGTGAAATGCTTATAGAATAGAGCTGGATATTCTATTTATGTATTTCATGGGGAGCAGGCGCCTGCTGCGCCGCAGTCCGTGGCTGGCGAACGTTCATCGTAGTTCGTTCATCGTCCGTCGAAAATTCTCACAAATATAAGAAAAGCGATGTCTCCCGTACGGCAAATTATTAAAAGTTTTAAACATCACGACAAACGACGTACAAAAAGGGTGCCTGTATGATGGCAAAAACCTTTAATTGATGAGTTTATTGTTGAAGGAAAAACGTTACGATGATGTGACCCCCAATCGTTAGATGTTAGGTCTAATAATTGGGGGTCAGCTCAAAAAGTTTAATCTGTTTTTAATGACATTTCTCGGACTCAGATGGATGCTGCGCATCCTGAAATTCCGGATTGCATTACGACCGTGTGCCACATGTCATAAATTCCGGCTATGCCCAGGATTCACGCGGGCGCCCGGTTATGGGCGCCCCTACGGCCGTATAATTATTTAATATCGCCTGTATGCGATTTCGTAGGGGATTGCGCTTGGCAATCCCGCCCAGAATAATGGCATCGTCACGGAATTTATGACGGACTGCGCATGGTCGTAATATAATCCTGAGTCTAAAGGCGCGCAGCGCCATCTGAGTCCGAGGCGATGCGTCAGCGAACCCGTTTCGCCAACGATGAACGATGAACGATTCCGCAATTTCCGGACTACGGACGGCCACAGGCACGTCTTGGATATTTACTTTTTTCACTATGATGCAGCAGTTAGACGTAAAACACGTTCCCTTCCCTTACATGGCCTGCCGGAAGATATCCCTGATTTCGTCTTTGGTCAGGACTCGATAGCCGCCGTCGAGGATCAGCGTGCCGTTTACGAGGTCGTCGAGCATGTCTTCTGTCGCACCGAGTTCTTTGATGTGGAGCACGAGGCCGAGTTCCTGCATCCAGGTCTTCATGCGTTCCAGGCCGGCTGCGGCGATTTCTTCATCGCTCATGCCGTCGGCATCGACATTCCATACGGCTTTGGCGAAGCGGACGAATTTCGGCAGACCGTCTTTCATGATGAAGCGGTAATACGGCAGGGACACGGCAGAGAGCGTCATGCCGTGCGTGGCATTCGTGCAAGCGCCGACGGCCTGGCCCAGCATGTGGACCATCCAGTCCGTCGATTTCCCCTTGGCGATGAGCGTGTTCAGAGCCCAGGTGGCGTCCCACATCAGATTGGAGCGTGCTTCGTAATCCGTCGGATCGACGACGGCTTTGCGGCTGGCTTCGATGACATTGCGCATGAGGCCTTCGGCCAGATAGTCGCTGGTATTGTCGTCTTCACCGGAAAAATACTGTTCGCAGATGTGATTGAAGATGTCATAGATGCCAGCAATCATCTGATATTTCGGCAGGGTCATGGTGTAGACCGGATTCATGATGGAAAAACGGGGCATGACGCTTTCGTCAGCAAAGACATGGCCAATCTTCAGTTTCTTTTCCGGATAGGTAATGACGGAACCGGCGTTCATTTCAGAGCCCGTGCCGACCATGGTCAGGACATCGCCGACAGGGACGATGTCACAGCTCGGTTCTTCGAAGCGGATGAAATATTTATCCCACGGATCTTCGTCGCAATGTACGGAGACGGCCAGGGCCTTGGCATAGTCGATGACGGAACCGCCGCCGACGGCGAGGATGAGGTCCACGCCGTACTTTCTTGCGATGTCGATGCCTTCGCGCAGCTTATGGATTGTCGGATTGGGCATGACGCCGGCGATTTCCGCTACGTCCTTGCCTTCGTCCTGCAGGATTTTGACGACATCATCATAAATCCCGTTCTTCTTGATCGAGCCGCCGCCGTAGATCAGGACGATTTTCTTACCGTATTTCTGCAGTTCGCCGTGGAGGTTTTCCAGTGCATCTTTGCCAAAATAGAGTTTCGTCGGATTGCAGTATGTGAAATTCCCTAACATGAGTCTTCTTCATCCTTTCTGTAAATACCAGAATCAATTCATTTTATTCTCTTATCTTACCAAAAAAAGTATGAAATGTGAAATGCTTATAAATTAGTATTGGATATGTATTTTTTTTATTGTAGATACGACGAAAGAGATTTACAATAAGGAAAAAGGGGGAATCATTATGGAATTACGTACGCTGCATTACTTCTTGGCTGTCGCCAGAGAAGAAAATATGACCGAAGCTGCCAACGTCCTGCACGTCACGCAGCCGACGCTGTCGCGGCAGATGGCCGATCTCGAAGCAGAATTGGGCAAAAAGCTCTTCACTCGCACGAACCGCAGCACGGTCCTGACCGAAGAAGGGGTCCACCTGCGTCAGCGAGCCGAAGAAATCCTCTCCCTCGTCGACCAGACGGAAGAAGAAATCCGCGACGACAATACGGACCTTTCCGGCAACATCCGCATCGGCGCCGGCATTACGCACCTGATTCATTACCTGACGGAGACCTTCGCCGAGCTGCGCCGGGACAATCCGCGCCTGACCATCGAACTCTGGACGGGCAATGCCGATACGATTCAGGAAAAACTGGAACACGGGCTTCTTGATTTTGCGCTCTTCATAGAGCCTTTCCACGCCGAAAAGTATGAATACCTGCGCCTGCCGGGAAAAAATAAGTTAGGCGTCGTTACCAGTGCCCATGGTCCCTGGGCAGATGCAGGCAAGGTGACACCGGAAATGATTACACAGATGCCACTCATGGTTTCGTCACGGCACACGAATCGTTCTTTCGATTTGGTTGCTTGGTCACAAGGCAAGGTCACGCCTGAAAAGCTAACCATTGTCGGCACCATGGACCTCTCCTGCAACGTCAATGTCTTAGTCCGGCAAGGAATCACCAATCTTCTCTGCCTCGATAAATTGGAACACCAGCAAGGTCCGGACCTCGTCTTCCTGCCTCTGGACCCTCCCTTTGAAGTCTCGTCTCTCGTCGCCTGGAAGAAATACCGCCTCCTCTCCCGCTCGTGCGAAGCCTTTCTGGCGGCTCTGCGGGCGCGAGTGGGCGAAGAGCAGTAGACGCCTGTTGGCGCCGTCAAGTGCCCTTCCCTTCGACCAACGAATCACGCCAAACGAACCACAAAAAGGAGCTGTCCCGTAGGGACAGCTCCTTTTTATATCATGCTCTTATTCAGCTGTTGTGTTGTTGACAACCTGTTTGCCTTTATAGTAGCCGCAAGTCGGGCATACATGATGAGGCATCATTGCTTCGTGGCACTGCGGGCATTCTACGTAGCCCGGTGCGGTCAATTTCCAGTTTGCGCGACGCATCTTCTGACGAGTCTGGGATAATCTGTTCTTCGGTACTGCCATGTTCTGCACCTCCTTAAATCACATGGTACGTTATTTCTAGCGCTTGTCTTTGGAACGCAACAATTGAGCCAGGACTTCGAGTCTCGGATCAATCTTGTCGGTAGGACAACTACAGGGTCCGTCGTTCAGGTTCGCACCGCACTGCGGACAAAGTCCCTTGCAGTCAGGCCGGCACAAAACCCTCATTGGCTCGCTGAGGATCAACGTTTCTCTAATTGTCTCCGTCAAATCGATGTATTCCCCGTTGTAGGGCAATACGTCCTCGGGAAGCTCTGCTTCCGTACCATAGACTTCAGACAGTGTTTCATTCCGATCCACCGATACCGGTGACAGGCAGCGGCTGCAGGTGTATATGCCGGAGGTCTTCACGGTCCCTTCCACCACGATGTGGTTTCCGTCGAACCAGTAGGCCCCGTCCACAACTACCGTGGCGTCTTCCCAGGGAAGACCTTCCACTTCACCTAGCTCGGCAGCCGGACATTCAAAAGAGAAGGGAAAAGATTTCCCTGCTTCTTTTAGTGCTTCTTCGACTTGTAGTTTCATATTTCTACCTCGACTATACTATTATATCTATCTCATTAGGCTTTGTCAATCATTTTTTATCACCCTTGCCAATGAATTCGCGCAGGAGCGAGTTCGGCGGCACGACGGACGAATCGACGCTGCGGAAAGGCTTCAAAAAGCGCAGCAGCCGGCGGGCTTCGGAATAGTGGACGCTGTCCTTGTCGATTGATTCCAGGAGCGGTTCGGCGTAAGGCTTGAGGACGGCCAGTTCGTACGGCAGGGCCGTGTTGAAAATCGTGTCGGCATCTTCCTGGTAAGGGTAGATGTTCTTTTCTTCGCCGCGGCGGACGTCGGCCCAGATATCCATGGTCGCCATGGGGCCGCGGTCACGGAACTGCTGATCCCGGACCATGCGGCGGATGATGCGCGTATCCGACGTGGAAATGCGATTATGGTCGTTGATGCGGATCTGCGTCAGGACACCCAGGGAAATCTTGACCTTTTCATAGCGCGGCAGCATGTAGGTCAGGGAATCGTTGAGGGCGTGCAGGCCTTCAACGACGATGGGCTGTCCTTTTTCCAGGACCACAGGCTTTTCGTCGAAATGGCGGTGCCCCGTGACGAAATCGAAGCGGGCCAGGTGGACTTCCTTCCCCTGGTTGAGGTCGTCGATCTGCTGGTTGAAGAGAGGCACATCGATGGCCCGCAGGGATTCGAAGTCATAGCTGCCGTCAGGGTTCTTCGGCGTATCTTCGCGGTTGTAGAAATAATCGTCCAGGGAAATGCCGATAGGACGCAGGCCGTTGACCCGCAGCTGCGTCGTCAGGCGCTTGCAGAAGGTCGTCTTGCCCGCCGACGAAGGCCCGGCGATAAGGACGACTTTGATTTTCGGGCGGCGGCTGACGATGTAATCCGCCAGCTGGCCCAATTTTTTTTCCTGCAGGGCTTCGGCCATGTCGACCATTTCCTGGATCGTGCCGTCTTCGATGTAGTGGTTGAGGTCGGAAATGTATTCGCAGTGGACGATGCGGCCCCATTCTTCGGCATCGAGGAAGAGGCGGGCCATCTTCGGGATTTCCTTGTATTCCGGCAGTTCATTGGGATTGTCGACGGTCGGCGTTTCCAGGATGACGCCCGGCGCGTAGGAACGCAGATTGAAGCAGGTCACGTAGCCCATGCTCGGCAGGAGCGGTCCCATATAGTAGTCGAAAGTCTGGCCGCACTGGTAGGCCATGATGTGGGTCACATCGACGTGGCGCAAGAGTTCTGCTTCCCGCGTCATATGGCGGTTGCGGCACATGGCCATGGCCGTTTCCGTACTGGCGATGACCTGGGAAATCGGTTCGTCCTGTTCGACGATTTCGTGCATGCGCTTCTTGATGATTTCGACGTCGCGGATGGTGACAGTATGGCCGATTTCCAGTTCGCAGTAGAGGGCCTTGCGCAGGGCATGCTTGACCTTGACCTTGCCGTCGGGATAGAGGTCGCTTACGGCGCGGACGAGGAGGAAAATCGCCGTACGGATGATACACTGGTTCCCTTCCCGCGTATTGATAGGCAGCCAGTCGATGTCGCCGCTGACATCGGCTTTCGTCTGCAGGCCGACGCATTCGTTGTTGTAAAGGGCAGCGGCAATGGGCATGTCCGTCTGCTGACAGTGCTGTTCGCAGACTTCCTGCAGCGTCGTCCCTTCCTTGACCTCGAAGGACTGGCCTGACTTGATATCATGTAAGGTTATCACAAAACTCACTCCTTTTTTGCGTTTTCATTATTCCTATTATACCATAAATTTACAAGACTGCGCGGCGGCCAATGCAAACTGTGGTATAATGGTACTAACTTACGAAAAAGAAGGAATCCTTATGCGCAGAAAAGCCCTCACCTTATGGGACGGCAAAGTCTTCCTGGCCCTGGTCATCCTTTTGGCCTGCATCGTCACCGCTGCCGCCTCATACCGTCACATCTATATGAAAACACCGGACTACGCCGCCTCTCAGATCAGCCGCGCTGTCCGCAGCGGCGATTTGGAAACGTTCAGCAAGGACGTCGACGAAGACGCCCTGAGCGGCCAGTTCTTCGATGCCCTCGTTTCCCATACGTCGGACAGTACGGACCCGTCGTTCCTGCTGAACCTGGTCCGCTCGCCCATGCGGGTCTCTTTCGTCACGGCCGCGGCGACGTATATCAACTGGACCCTGACGGGCAATACGAACAATGACGAATACAGCAAACTGGAAAACAGCCTGCAGCGCACTCTGAAAAGCGCAGGCCTCCCTATCCCCCTTTCGGGCTGGCATCTCGACAGCGCCGACTGGAGCCGCGGCAATACGGTCAAGCTCTATCTCTACAATGACAAGCTGAAGACGACCGTCCCCTGCACGGTCACGCTGGAACAGTCACCGTCAGGGAAATGGCGCATCACGGGCTTTGCCGACCCGGCTGCCTTCATCAACGACCTGCGCGAGGCGATGAAGAAGAATCTCGATGCCTATAATAAGCCTGTCCAGGATAAAATCGACGCCGTCATGACCGTCCGCGACGTGTCATCGCAAATCGTCAGCGGCCAGGGGAAGACCTTCCTGCGCCTGCGCTATACGCCGCTCTTCCGCCAGGAACGCAGCGACATCGTAAGCATCAAAGCCGTCTATACCCTTTATCGTGACAGCGACAAAGCCGTCCTCTACACGTCGCCCCTGCGCCTTTCGACGTCCTCGGCCAAGAGCACGCACGAAGCCCAGTTTCTCCTCAATCCCCTGATTCCCTCGCAATACCAGCTCATTCGCTCCCAGGACCTGGACGACACGACGAGCAGCCTGCGCATCACGTCACTGACCTTGAAAGACGGCACCAGCTTCAGCCTCGCCGATACGCTGCCGGACGGGCAGTGAAGGGCGCCCATAAGCGGGCGCCGTGTAAAAAAAGAGCTGCCTATAAAGGAGGATTCCCTTATACAGCAGCCCCGCATGGACGGCGCCGTCAGGCGCCTGTCCTTCTTAATTCCCCGAGCAGATTTCGATGATCTTGGGTTTGGAGTTTTCTTCTTTCGAGAGAGAGCGGTCGAACATCTTGACGCCGACGGCACCGATCAAGAAACCGATGATACCGCCGATGACGGC